>JAGGSM010000087.1 GCA_021159105.1 Candidatus Bipolaricaulota bacterium | reverse complement strand
CGATGTAATCCCAATCAGCATCTGGGGATGCAAAATCATCTCTCTCCTTTTGCGCTGTCTCCTCGATGCAAAATTCGCAGTATGGGGATCCATCAGGGATGGCCGTAACGTGCGCGAGTTTGTAGTTTGGGTTGTAGGCCATGTATTTGGCCGGATCTACGTAGCAGTAGAGCCTACCCAGCTTCTCTTCGTCGTATTCCTTCCATACCTTGGCCATCACACACCCGTAGGCACGAGACCTCTTCTCTCCGCCTACTTCAAGCTCTTCACTTCGTTCGTGCATCCCGAACTCGGGGAGGCTACGGCTCTTCCCCACCCCGTAGTTATCAGGCGTGAGGGGAAGACCATCGGCCTGCACCGCGCGCTTGACTTCTTCCCCGATCATTATTCCATATCTCTTGATCGCCTTGAGGACAAGCCGTCTTCCTAATTCCTCTCCAAACTCGTCCATCAGCGTACGGGCAAACGCTAGGTGTAAAAGGCCAAGCCGCCGGCTTACGAGTTCAATTTCATGCGCTGCATCTTCACGCTTAATCAGGTCCTCAGGCATTGTTGCCTCCATCTGAGAATGGATCTATCTTCATTCCGTCCTTAACTTCAGTCTCGCAGGCAAGTCTCTTTTTACCATCGATTGTCATCAGGCACGCTCCACACACGCCCCGTCGGCAGGATACTTGGTAGGAAACGGAAGGGTCCAAGTGAATGTGCACGTATTCCAGGGCGTTTAGCACGTTCATTTCTCCATCTATCGGGACAAGATACTCGCGGTAGACCTTGCTCCCTCTTTCGTCCCATGCGGCAATATGAATCCTGATCTCATTCCTATCCATCTTCTTCCACCTCACCAGCGAGGGCTTCCGCAGCGCGCACGATCGCATCCTCATACGAAATCTTCTCTGGAGGACAAGCACTATCTGAAACGACATGGTCTGTCCTGAACTCGGGTGAGTCTTTCCCTTTCTGGACCACGATGTGCTTGCGCCATTCTAAGTTATCGACGAACGGGCGGTCTTCACGAACGTGCACTCCACGGCTCTCTTCACGGGTGAGAGCAGCGTGGGCGGAGAGTTCGACGCACTGCAGCATGTTGCGAAGCTCCATTGCTTCGGTCCATTCTCGGTTGTGATCCCGACGCATGGTCACAAGTGAGAGTCCGTCCAGTGCAGAGGCGATCTCCTCTATCTCGGAAAGAGCCATAGAGAGGCTATGCCCATCGCGAAGGACGCCCACCTGCTCGTAGGAGAGCTCGCACAGGTGTCGGCGCAGTTCAGCGACTCTGGGAGTCTCTCCATTACGAGATACAAACGGCTGCATGGTCCGCGCCGAAATCTCCTCCACCTTTGATGGATCGATCGGGAAGAAGTCCAGATCCTGGCTGGCCTTAGCTGCCTCACGTCCAGCGATCTCCCCTTCAACAACCATCTCCGTTGTTGCCGCGGAGACGCGGTTGGCCCCGAACAGCCCACCACTACACTCTCCCGCTGCATACAGCCCAGGTATCGATGTCTCACAACGTTCGTTGATCCGTATTCCGCCCTCGAAGTATTCGGCTGCTGGACCGACTTCAACAGCGTATCCCTCGCGCATCCGCTCCATCAGCGCAGAGAAATCATCGCCTTGGAATCTCCACCCTGGGTAGCTCTCGTCCAACCGATCGAACAAGTTGTCAGGAATGTGTTTCATCGAGAAAAAGACCCCGCCCCGCGGCCCACCGCGACCGGCTCGCACTTCTCGCATCGATGCCTTTGAGAAGAGAAGTTTGTTCCACTCGGTAGTGGCAGCAAGCTTGGCCACCTTGGGATCCTCCCACGCCATAAACTCTTCACCGTCACGATTAAGGAGTTTCCCGGGAAGAATGTAGAAGAAGAGGCTGCCGCGGTAGCGGGGTGGTCCGAGGAGGATGTTCGGGGCGAAGGTAACCATTTCCATATCAACAAGCTCAGCCCCAGCTCGATAGGCCATCCCTTGGCCATCTCCGGTGAGTTCGTCCGCTCCGGCGTTAAATGAGTAGGCCTGATGCCATCCACCGGTCGCGAGCACTACCGCCTTCGCGCGCACGAGAATTAGCTCCCCTGACTCATAATCGATCCCAAGCGCTCCCAGCACCCGTCCTTCGCCGGTAAGGAGATCGACCATGGTCACTCCGGATAGATTGGTCACTGGAAGGCCAGCCAGCCCTCTTCGCAGGGATGCGGCGATCGACACTCCGGTGGTGATCAGGGCGCGTTCTTCGGTCCCTCGGATCTGCATCCCCCACTCCAGTAGCTCGCGTACGCGCGGGCCAGCACCATGGACGTAGGTATGGACCAGGTTCTCGTCGTTTAGATTGAACCCTTCAATTAAGATATCTCGCGCCCAATCATCCGGGCTATCGGCCGGCTTATCGCGGTAACCAAGGCTGGCAAGGGTGCTCCCATCGGCCATGATGTCGGCCCCAGCGATGATCGTCGCTCCACTGCGACCGAAAGGTCCCTTGCTGATCAGGGTGACCGATGCACCGCCAGAGGCAGCAGCGATAGCTGCCCGTAATCCAGCTCCGCCGCTTCCAATCACCAAAACATCGTTTCTCAGCTCTTGCACCAGTCCTCCTTAGTCAACCTGAACCTCCGGGCCTGCGCCTTGATGCATAATCTGCATGAGTACCCGCTCCTTAGATTCTGCAATGTGCTCCTGCATCAACTGGCGTGCTCGCTTAGCATCTCGAGAGATGAGGGCCTCAACGATCCTCACGCTATCCTCCTGCTCTTCGGCGAGCCCACGCTTACTCATCAACGGATCGCGCATGCGTAAGCGAGTCCCGTCTCGCAAGAGTTTGGCGATGAATCCAGCGAGGCGGCTATTTCCCGAGAGCTTGGCAATCTGAAGATGAAACGTATCATGAAAGTAAAGGTAATCCTCTGGATCAGATTTACCTTCCCTGAGGCTCTCCGCCCCTGCGCGATCGAGATCCCGGAGCATGAGAAGCTCCTGCTCTGTTGCTCGCTGTGCAGCGAGGGCCGCTGCTTCTCCCTCCAGGAAGATCCGCAACTCGAAGACCTCGTGCACGTCCTGCACACTCACCGGGCAGACTCGATAACCGACGCGGGGGATCACCTCCACTAGACCATCCTGACTGAGGAGAGCGAGCGCCTCTCGCACCGGCGTCTTGCTGACGTGATTTTCCTCAGCGAGGCGAGCCTCGACGATGATCTCGTTAGGGGGGATCCGCCAGGTGATGATCTTCTCGCGGATGGTGTGGTAAAGCTGGTCGGAAAGGGAAATCCGGCCACTAGTACCGTTGTTACGCACATTCCTTCCACCAGTCGAACTCATCGTCACCTCGCGAATATATACTACGTAATATACCGACTAATATATAACAAACCAGCGCGCAAGTCAATAGCCATGAGAGATATCACCGAAGTTGTGAAAGAAGGCTGATCTGGTCTGGAGTATTGAGGTTTATGAACGAGGTCAGCTCAGGATCGAAGGATAGGATCTCCTGCTCTTCTACCGTGTGGACACGTAACGTATCGAAGATCCCGGAGACCTTCAGGTTCCCCCTTTCCAAAGCACGATGAATCCCTGGAATGCTACTCTTGCGGTAGACGGCGAACAGCGGTTCGTAGTATCCGCGCACGATTGGAACGACGGCATCCACAGCCGGAGAACAGAGTGAAATGAGATGAGAGACGAGCTCAGGAACGACAAACGGCATGTCGCAGGCAAGAATGAAGTTAACGTCGGTATTCGAAGAGAGGAGGCCGCTGTAGATCCCAACAAGGACTCCGTGCCCTGGGAAGATATCTTCTACCATCCTCCATTCACCCCCAGTAGCGGCCAGGTTTCGTCCAACAAGAAGGCTTTCGGCGAACTGTGAGGAAAGCTTACGGTGCAGATGGTCGATCAGTCTCCCCTGAGGGGTGGGAAGGAGGTGCTTTGGCACTCCCATCCGCTCCGACTTTCCCCCAGCAAGGACGATCAATGTGGCGACTTTCTTGTTCATGTCGAGGGTAAGGATACACAATCTCATTCGCAGTGTTGATATCGAGATGGTGATGATGATCGTTCACAAGGAGAACAACATTCCGCCGCTTGCTAGAATCCCATGTAGAACGAGATGATCGGTACGGCGACGGCGCCAGCCGGGATTCCCACGAGCCCTCCCCAGAATGCTCCAGCTAGAAGGCCCATCCCCACTGTCTGCAGATAATCAAACCGCCCCCAATAGCCTGGTGGGGCATCAACGATGGGGATGGCAATCGCGGCTGTCAGCGCGAAGCTGATCCCACCGACAACAACGCCGGCGAGCGCTCCCAAGCCCGCACCAACAAGCGGAGACAGAAGATGGGAGGGCTTCATGCGGATGGTCGTGTCAGCGATCCATCTTCCGGCCACGGCGCCCGCGGCAGCGGCCACTCCGCTCACTGGAATCGCAACCAGGAGGCTGTTGGCCAGAGGTGTACCTTCGGGGCAAACGAAGAACGCGGTCGACCCCGCTACCCCCAAGGATAGGAGCGAAGAGCCAACGGTCATCCACGTTCGAACGGCGTCGGCCTTGCTCGGCTGTAGATCCTCTCCGATCGCTGGCAGGGCCGGCATCAACCCCGCTAGGATGATGCACATGACGCTTCGCAGGAGTTTCATCGTGTTTTCATCATAGGACGGAAGATCCACGCTCGTCAAGTCGATCGATAAATCCCGCTGTCAAGTCCTTACTCCGTTCCTCTTCACGGTTCGATGTTGAGCTTGTCTCGCAGGAAACGCTCCCACTTGAGAGGGCTATCACGGTGGAGGACTAGTCGCAATCTACGATCCTGGGCAAACCCAATGTCGAGCCGGTCCTTTCCTTCAAGCCGGATGATCCGCGCCTCAGAGAGAGGGAATGACCTCTCACCCACATGAAGCGCCCCATCGCGATATACCACCTCTCCGGAAGCTACGCGCGTGAGCTCTTCCCCTCCAACAAGGAGATCGACGCTGCCGATCGATGAGAGAGAGTCCGTCTCTCCAAAGAAATCCTTCTCCGACAAGAAGGATACGAACTGCGGCAACGGGACGCTCGTGCCATCTGCTGCACGCACGTTCAGTCCACGATCGAGCGACCACTCGGCGTGGCAGTGCTCGCAGGAAATCTTCTGACCGCGCGAGGTGATCCCTCCGATGGCGCCGCAAACGGGGCAGGCCCAGATGAGGCGCTCCAGGCCATGTGTACGGCGAGACAAGACTGTGCGGCCGATCTCGCTTCCCCTGATGTGCGCGAGTGTTTCCGTCATTTCATTCGCTGAAGAAGGCGCGAAGAAGCGCACTCTTATCCTGCCGGGGAGCGGATACGAACTCCAACGAGGGTATGCGGCGTAGCTGCCATCGATCCGTGCAGCGACGAGAGGTACGTTCGCCCGCTTGAGGAGGCGCATCACAGTAGAGCTTATTGGGAGAGGATTGCCATCCCATGTGCGCTCCCCCTCCGGGAATATGCCAAGGATCTCCCTCTGCTTGAGAGCCGAGAGGAACGCGCGCACCGAGCCTGAGTCCACTTTGTAGCGGCTGGTGGGGATCGATCCCATCCCGTTGAAGAACCACTTTCCAAAGCGGGTACGCACCATCTCCCCGGTGGTGAAGAAACGAACGTAGCGATTGCATGCGGCAACAAGGAAGACAGGATCGAGATATGAGGCGTGGTTAGCCAGGAGAATGAATGGGCCACTTGAAGGCAGGTTCTCCTCCCCTTCTACAACGACTGAGTAGAAGAGGTGCACGATTGCTTTTCCAACGAGATAGACAGTGGAGTAGACGATGCTGGGGCCAGGGATGTTTCGCTGCGCTCTGAAGAAGAATGGTACATCCTTCACGTACTGGCGGTACTCATCGCCGTAGCGGCGAAGGAGGACTCTCTCTTCGTGAGCGGCTGCGTACAGGATCCACAGCAAGATGAACAAGGGCACAACGATTATAACACCTGAGAGCGAACGCACAATGAGGCTTAATCCGAGAAGATACCCGCTGAACGCCCAGTAGAGTGGATGACGAGAGAGCGCGTACGGCCCTTCGCGCACTAGCCTCACCGGCGGCATAAACACTATTGGAAATCCACTCCCGCGTAGGTGAAGTGCTGCCACACACCAAGTAGAGAGGACAAGGCTTGCCAACAGGATAACAGCACCGATAGGGACCGTTACCATCGCAGGTAGGGAAGAGAAGGCGAGAATTGAGTCAATCCTCATTGCACCGTAGAGAAGCGCAACGGGCAGCGCGCCCCAGTAGATAATGGTTCCTGCTAGCAGCACGCACCAATCATTCTCGCCGCGTTTGCCAGTCATCCCTCAAGCCTCCTTGTAGCGGTATCTAGGCGAATCTCAGGTCTTCTATCCGGTTCTAACTGGTCGGTCTAGCAACGGGCAGTACATAGAGAAGGATCGCCAGGTAGTGGCAGATACTCCCTCCCAAGACGAACAGGTGCCAAATGGCGTGGTGAAAGCGGAGCTTCTTCCAGCCGTAGAAGGCGATTCCTCCCATGTAGAGTAGACCGCCAGCAAACAGGAGGATGATCCCCTCTCGCGGCAGCGTCACAAGCAGCTTGCGGAAGATAATGACCACAAGCCAGCCCATTCCGACGTAAGGGACAATGGACAGCTTCCCGAACCAGCCCTTAAATGCTACCTGCAGTATTATTCCCACCAGGGCCAGTCCCCACACAATTCCCAGCAGGAGGAATCCCTGCATGTCATGCAGCGCGATCAGCAAGAAAGGCGTGTACGTACCGGCGATCAAGACGTAGATCGAGCAGTGGTCGATGATGCGGAAGACGCGCTTGGCTCGCACTGGACGCAGGCTGTGATAGAGCGTCGACGCCAGATGCAACAGGATGAGGCTCACACCGTAGATTGTGACGCTGGCGATCGATATCGGGCTGTGTTCACGCATGGCAGAGAGCAGCAAGAAGACGAGCCCCACTATGCTGAAGAGCGTCCCCACCCCGTGGGTAACTGCATTAGCGACTTCTTCGCTCAATGTGTATTGCATCCATGGTTCGGTGGGATAACTTTTGGTTGCTTTCACGCCACAAATGGTAATCCCGGAGCGTTGTCGTTACAAAGGCAGGCCATCCGCAGACTACACCGTGATCGATTTCCACGTTCCCGTGCGGAACTTGGCGGCCATCAATGACGACATCATTATCCAGTAGGCAAGCTCGCCCAGCCACGCACCGGTGATTCCCAAGTGCGCGCGAATCCCGAGCAGGTAAGCAGCCGGGAGGTAGAAGAGGGAGCACACAAGGATCTCGGCGAACATAACGTAGCGCGTGTTCCCTGCTCCCTGCAGCGACTGTTCGAGGACGAGTGATATCCCACCGAAGGCCTGCGTTAGACCGAGGAAGATAAGCGGAGTTCGCCCGAGAGCGATCACTGCCGGATCTGACGTGTAGACCATGAATATGAATCGCGGAAAAGCTACGAACAGCAATCCGATCCCGGCCATCAAGTAGGCAGCAAGCTTGGCCGCATCCCAAGCGAACACCTCCGCTTCATCCGGTTTCCTCGCCCCGAGGTTCTGGCCGACAAGGGTCATCGCCGCCACGCCGATGCCGATCGCTGGCATGATCGATAGGCCGATCACCGAGCGGATGATGTTGCTCGCAGCGAGTTCCATGGTCCCGATGCGGGCCACAATCGAGAAGAAGACGAAGAAACTCCCGTTGGACATCAGCCTCTGCCCCATCACTGGAAGGGAGAGGCGCACGATCGGGCGAACGCGGGAGAGTGCATGCATAAAGTGCCTATACAGGCGGTAAACCTGGCGATATTTCCTGAGCAGACTGATACCCAAGAAGTACGCAGAGCCGATGGCGGTGGCAAGCGTGGAGGCGATCGCTGCGCCAGCGATCCCCATCTTGGGAGAGCCAAGGTTTCCGAAGATGAGCGCGTAGTCGAGCAGTATGTTGGAGACTGTAACGATGATCGCCGATACAAGCTGCTGCCTTGTATCACCGATGCCGTTGTAGAAACCCCTGTAGACCATGTTCAGCAACAAAAATACGGATCCGAGGAAGCGATAACGCATGTAGACCGCGCCCAGCGCTGTCACTTCACTCTGCCGAGAGAGGAACGGCGAGATAACATGAGCGATCGCCCCACTGGCTAACACCAGTGGTATCCCCGTGACTAGCGCGAGGAATACACCAGCGTTTAGAACCTGCCCGCACTGCTGAAGGTCCCCCTCACCGTAGCGCCGCGCGGTGAGCGTCTGCACACCAATCCCGATCCCCGCAATGGAGAAGACTACCGCAAAATAGGCGACACCGCTGATCCCGGCGGCAGCAAGGGGGATCGAACCCAAGCGCCCGAGCATCGCCGTATCGACGACGTTCAGGAGTGTAATGGAGATCATTCCCAGCGCCACAGGGTAGGCAAGGCGGACCACTGTGCGCACCCGCTCCGGATGCGGACGCATCCTCTGCCAGACGTTCGAAATGCTGCTCAAGATCATCCCTCCTCCAGCATGATACCTTGATGTGCGACATCACCTGTTTGAACCAACAAGACACCAGCTATCGCCACAGCTGTTCCCAACCCCTTAAGCAAGCTCAAGCTGGTTCCCATGAGCAGCACCTCAGCAAACAGGGTTATCACAGGAATGAAGCTCGTCGATGCCGCAACTTGCGTTGCCGACATCCGCGTGAGGGCGTAATGCAAGGCAAGAAAGGCACCAGCAGAGCAGAAGACACCAAGGAAGAGAAGCTCCGATACCTGCATCGCGGTAATCGTCCTCACCCAGCTCCAGCTATCGGTCGCTGCAAGCGGACCAAAGACAGCAAGCGAGAACAGGAACTGGTAGAACGTCAGTTGTAGCGGCGTTATGCGCCTTAGGACGTCCTTGATCAGTACAGTACGCACCGCCGCGCACATCACCGCTCCGAACACGAGAGTATCTCCGATCCAGCTCGCTCCCGGCTCGCGCAGACCGGAGACGACAAGGAGGAGTATCCCAACGTAGGTGACAACAAGGCCCATCCCCTTTCGCCATGTAGCCTGTTCCTGATGCTTTCCTAGGGCGATGAGAAGGACCACAGTAGGGATCGCGGCGATGATCACAGAGACGTGGCTCGGCTGCGTGTTAGAAACACCAAACGTCTCGAAGAGGAAGTAACCGATGGGGCTCAGAATCGCCAGGCCGGCGAGGACGACAAGATCATGCCGCGAGACGGTCAGTGCTCGTAGCGCACCACCAATTACCCCAAGCAGGAGCGCGGCAACAGAGAACCTGAGAAAGAGGAGAGTGAACACCGGCACCTGCGAAACCACGTCCTTGATCGCCAGGAAGGAAAGCCCCCACACGAGCATCGCAAAGCCAAGAGCGAGGTAGACGGATGCAGATCTCTCATAGGTAGCCATCGCTCCTCCTCTTCTTATCGAGCGCTCTGTCGTGCAGGACCGGATTGTCCCGCCTTGCAGACCATCACGCAAGTCTTGAACTGCCCCGACGCAAGCACGCCAGGAGACAGACGTGGATTGGCCCTATTCTCACCCAGGAACCTCCGCCTCATGCACTTATTTGAAGACGCGGCCAATCGAATGAACGGGTGGGCACAGCCTGTGGACGATGCAATGGATATGAGTGTAGTATTCGCGGGGAACACAGCCCGCCACAGTGGTCAGGAGCCGCCAGACATCACCTTGAGCTGGCAGGGATGAGAGAAGACATCACTAACTCCCTGGGGCACAACCAATGTCATTTAGCGGACGAAGATCGAGAAGGGCGGGCGTGCACTAGCGTTGGCACTGATGATCCTTGGCCGCGAAACCAGCTACTGACCCCAGTCAGCGAAATGCTACAGTTTCCTCTCGACGACCATGATGTCTATGCGATCAGAGAGGTCCTCCGCCCGATCGGAGATCTCGACCAATTGCTCAATCATATCTCGCAATTGCAGCTTCTCGGCCAAACCGATGTCCATCTTGAACACGAGCTTGATCGCGTCTCTTTCCAGACGATCGATCTCTCCTTCCTTTATCTCGATTGCCTTGGTGTGCTCTGTAACGCGTCTCAGGTCATCGAACATCATCTGCATTGCTTGCTTGACCTCACGAGAGATTTCCCCTGTTTTTTCTCCGATGCTATGTAATTGCCCCTTTATCTCATTTGGAATCTCTACATGTTGCAGCATGATGTAATCAAGTGCAGCCTCACCAGCATTGGCCAGACCATCAACCCGCTCGATGATCTCCAAGATATCTCGGCGCGACGGAGCTAGAAGCGCTCCACCGAGTAACTGTGCCTCAACCTCGCGGCGAATGTCATCGGCGGAGCTCTCCGCCTGGTGGGTGGCAAGTGCAAGTCTATCGGCCTGATCAATATCTCCACCAAGATAGCTGTACAAGGAATCCTGGAAGTTATCCAGCGTCTCCACCACCTTGTCCAAGTGCTTGATAACCAAAGCTTCAATCTTCTTCTGCTTTCCCCATAGCATCATCTCATCTCTCCTTCCTCTATGTCACCATGAGATTAGCAGTTTGCACGCGCAACGTCAAACCCCTGCGTCCAGGTGCTCACAATCTCCTCCCACGATCATGTGCTTGTTCTTGCCGTCATCGACAAGGAGGTGTCCATCTCTATCTATTCCCAGAGCATTTCCCATGATCTCTTTTCCCGCCGCAGTGATGATTCGAACCTTACGTCCAATTGTGCAACAAAGCTCCCGATATGTCTTGATAATGTCTTCGCCGCACGCTGTCTCGATCTCTTGCAAGATCGACTGCAGCACTTCATCGCGCGTTACACTCCGCTTCGTTTCGCATTCCACGCACGTCGCCTCGGGGAGGGGAACGCTATCGATATTCACCCCAATACCGACAATCGCCATCCCCTCTGATGCCTCTATGAGGATCCCGGCGATCTTCTTCTCGTGGACCAAGACGTCGTTTGGCCACTTCAAGCGCGCATCGATTCCTAGTTTTTGAAGAGCACGCGCGACTGCAATGCCTGCTCTCAGGGAGAGGAGCGGATCGCTTCGCATGACGATCGACACGTACAAGCCGCCGCGCGGGGAGAGCCACACGTGTCCCCGCCGTCCGCGGCCCTTCTCCTGAACATCGGCGATGATCACCGCCCCCACCCTACGCGGTGTCATCGCTCGCGCCACATCCTGCGTGGACGTAACCGTGGCCAGATGAATGACGTTCAGCTCCACGAGTCGCTCTACGCTGCGATCGCTAGCGATCCCATCGGGTCCCAGGGGTGGAGCCTTATCGGCTCTGTATCCAGGACTGCTAGCAGCTGCGGGGAGAGGAAGCTCTTATCTACCGCCACCTCGTACATGAACTCGTCGAACCAGCGATCGCTCATGACGAAGAATCCCTTGTCCCCCAGCTTGTCGCCCCAACTGTTCTCCACCCGCCACTTGCGCGGGGCTCCGGATTCATCGAGATCGACGCCGGTTAGGACCATGGCGTGCGTCATCACGCTCTGCCCGTAGTCCACGCGCTCTGCCTTGTCCGACTTGAACTCGGAGTCGTAGACGAGGCCGTAGTCGTACACCTCCATGTCGAGTATTCCCAGGTCGCGCTCCATCATCTTGCCGACATCACAGCCAAACCAGACGGGGCGACCCGCCTTGATCATCTCTACCGCCGCCTGTTTGAATACGGGCATATCAACATTCAGATAGCGGATGATCTGCCCATCAACGACGTTTCCCAGGTACTCGACCGTGTACAGTTTGTCAAACGGCTTGTCCGCCGTGGGGCAATTGATCAGACAGGCGATGGAATCAAGATCGTACTTCACGTAGCGATCGAAGAACTCTTGCGGTGTGATCTCGCCTGCGCGATGGAACTTCTCGTCCTTATCGTGCCACTGCCAGAAGAAGCTGCGCGGCGGCTGGCCGAGGTGGATGGCGAGCATCCGGTAGATGACAGTTAGCATCTCCTCCTTGCGCTCCCGCAGTGCATCGATCCCGTTACCCTCTTCGTGCATCCCGCGCAGCTGCGCGGCGTACTCGCGCAGTTTCTTGGTGATGAGGGAGTTCATCACCCGTGAGTTGCTGCTGCTCTCCGTCTCCGGCATAACAGATTTCGGGACGACTCCGTACTTCTTCACCAGGTTGATGAACATATCCCACTGTCCGCCATCCTGGATCGGGTCCTTGAGCAGGAACATGAACAATCGCCCATCGATCGGCTCATCGAGGGTTGTGATCACGTTTTCCAGGAAGTAATTCGACTTCTCCAGCTTATCCCAGAACATCAAATAGCTCTGCGACAGCTCGAACTCCTTCATGTTCATATTCTTCATCGCCTCGGCGCGCAGCACGTTCAGGCCGGAGAAGAGCCAGCAGCGGCCGCTGTGTTCCTGCGCGGTGGCCTTGTTGCTCGCAAGCTTGTGGGAAAACGTGTGATCCGTCCTGGTGACCACCTCGCGACTCAACGCCACTGAGTGCACTGGGTTCTTGGTGACCGCGTTCATCGACAGGCGATTCTTGGGGCTAGCGTTGAACGCATCAGCAAAGGCAGCCAGCTGCTCCGTTGTAATGCCGGTAAAAGGGACACTCGCCATCATTCTCACTCTCCTTGGTTCGCGCAGATCAGTGTGTCTGCATTGCGTGCCAATATTAGCTCTTATGAGCGAGCTACCCAAGTTCTCGAAAACCAAGCGTCCCTGTACCTCGCATAACGCCTGCCAACACCAGCATGAAGTTCATCATCAAACAGCGGATGAAGTGTAAAGTGACAAATGTCACATTAATTGAAGCCTTGCACCCTACGCTTCTTGCCCCTGTCGCCATACCTTTTGTGCAGACAAGACAGCTTCTCTTCCAGACTAGAGAGGAGGATTGTAATGAGCACAACGTGGGGTTACATCCAACTAATCACGGCCATCGTGCTTCTTCTTATGTTTGTGGGGTGCGCCAGCGAGTACACGCGAAAGGAGGTTACGATCCTTCCGCACATGTCAGAGGAACAGGTTTTGGCATTGCTGGGAAGCCCGGATCAAATACACCGAGCGAACGAAGCAGATGGTGGAAATTCCATAGAGAGTAATCTATATGCTTGGATCTACTATGATCCATATAGGGTGATCTTCTACGAGAACGGGACCGTCACCCATAGTGCAAGATCTAATAGCTAAATTTCACACAGGATTCCTCCTCCCTAACAGGTTCTCGTGAGAAGCGCTACGCTGAGACACGTCGACAGTATGCGCAGTGACGCCGTCCTAGCAGACACAGACTGATCAATCATGCGCGGTTCTCAGCGCCCTTATGAAGGGAGAATTCTGGGGTAAGTTTGCGCGTTGATCGAGGTATCATACAATCATATCGCTGGTTGTGCAGTAGCGCTACTGCGCCGGCGCGAGGAGGGGCAATGGATGGACTTGAGAACAAGAGGGTTCTGATCACGGGCGGAGCTGGGGGGATCGGAAAGGCTACAGCAAGAAGATTCTTGGAAGAGGGTTCCCAAGTAGCCATCCTTGATCGAGATCAAGACGCCCTTGCACGCACCACGGGTGAACTGCCTGAGCTAGCCGGTACGGTCAGAGCCGATGTGTCCGATGCCAGCTCCGTTGCTTCCGCGTTTGTAGAGTTGAAAAGGATCCTTGGGGGGCTCGATATCCTGATCAACAACGCCGGAATCAGCATCCGCCATTCCTTTCTGGACATCACGCCGGATGAATGGAAGAGGGTAATCGATGTGAATCTCACCGGGGTCTTCCTCGTCGCTCAACAGGCGGCACAGATGATGAAGGAGAGCGGGGTGATCATCAACATGGGCTCGACCAACGGCGTGATGGGCTACCCGTTCTACGCCGATTACAACGCCTCCAAGGCCGGAGTCATCGAGCTGACACGCTCCATGGCACTGGAACTCGCCCCAAGGATACGGGTGAACGCGGTCTGCCCCGGGTTCATCCTCACCCCGATGCAGAAGGCCGAGTACACTGAGGAGATGCTGCATGCCTTCGAGGACAAGGTTCCGCTGAAACGAGTTGGGCGCCCGGAGGAGGTCGCTTCCCTGTTTGCCTTCCTCTCATCCGACGAGGCAACCTTCATAACCGGTCAGTGCTTCGTGATCGACGGCGGAGAGATCGCTGGCGGGCTGGCAAGCAGGTAGGCTCGCGCGAGGAGGAATGGAGATGTCAGTTGATATCGTAATCATCAATGCCGATGTACAAGCCCTCGACGAGGCTCGCGATAGCTTCTCGGCAGTGGGGATCGATGACGGAAAGATCGCCTTCCTCGGCTCAGACAAAGCCGCGAAGAAGATCGCGAATTCGAAGACCCGCGTGATCGATGCTCGGGGGCGCGTCGTTCTGCCAGGCTTCATCGATGCACACACGCATTTTGCCTACATGGGAGTCCGGGAAGGATACCTGGACCTGTCCGATACGGCATCAAAGCACGAGGCTCTTGCAAGGATCAAGAAGTTCGCTCTCTGCAAGGATGCTGGCCAGTGGGTGATTGGTTCGGGATGGGATGAGAGCCACTGGAGCGATAGCAATGAGTACATGAACAAGGAGGAGCTCGACGCTGTCGCGCCGGACAACCCCGTCCTACTGCGCCGGGTGGACGGCCATCTCGACTGCGTCAATACGCGAGCGCTGAAGATCCTCAACCTTCCAGTGGATACCGTCGGTTACGAGGTCGTGGATGGAGAACCGACAGGGGTACTCAAGGAGGACGCCGTGGAGGCGGCCGCTGAGCTTCTGGAGCCAAGCGCCGATGAGTTCGCTTCGGGGATCACCGCAGCAACGAAGATCGCTCACCGCCTGGGAGTCACTTCCATCCAGGACGCACAGGTCGATGGGAGGATGCTGAAGGCATACCGGTCGCTCAATCAGGCGGGAGAACTGAACATCCGTGCAAGCTTGATGCTCACTACCGACTACCTGGACGAGCTGGCTACACTCGGCCTGGGGGCTGGGTTCGGGGACGACATGCTGCAACTGGGACCTATCAAGGTCTTCTCCGATGGTTCGATCGGCGCGGGTACGGCCGCGATCAGTGAACCATATCTCGATAATCCCCGTGAACTGGGGCTGCTGATGTGGGAGAAGGGTGATCTGGAGAGAATCGTGCTCAAGGCACACAAAAGCGACATCCAGCTGGCGGTCCATGCGATCGGTGATCGGGCGATCGATCTCGTTCTGGATTGTTTCGAAAGGGCGAACTCTCAACAGATGAAGGACCTCCGCCACCGCATCGAACACGCCGAGATGCTATCGGATGAGCAGATCGCGAGGATGAAAAAGCTGAACATCATCGCCTCGATGCAACCGAATTTCGTTGGCCAGTGGGGGCTTGCGGGCGGGATGTACGACCATCGCCTGGGCCGCGAGCGGACCATGCGCATGAACCCATTCGCCTCAGTGATCGAGAACGGCGTTCCGCTCGTCTTCGGCTCGGACTGCATGCCGTTTGATCCGCTCTACGGGATCCACTCGGCCGTGAACGCCCCTTACCCGCTCCAGCGGATATCGCCGGAGCAAGCGCTGAGGGCCTATACGATCGGCGGGGCGTATGCATCATTTGAGGATGCTAAGAAAGGGACGCTCGAAGTTGGCAAGCTGGCCGATCTTGTTATGCTCGACGGCAATCCGTTCAACGAGCCGCAAGGGATCAAGGACATGTCCGTTGAGATGACGATTCTTGACGGCAAGATCGTGTATGAGAAATCATGATTGTAAGCCCGCAAAGCTTGCTCTTTTCGCGCGAGCGTTTATGATACCGCCAAGGTAGTTGAAGGGGGGATAGCAAGTATGAAACAGAAGGTTGGAGTTAGGCGTGAGGATATGTACGCGTGGGAGCGGCGCACCCCGATCGTCCCAGGAGATGCACGTGATCTTGCTGGCGAACATGGTCTTGATATCGTTGTGCAGTCATCTGATAAGAGGGTATTCACCGCATCGGACTACGAGGACGCAGGAATCAAGGTGGTGGAAGATCTCTCCTCCTGCCCGGTCATCTTCGGGATCAAGGAGGTCCCGATCCCGGTTCTCGAAGCAGAAAAGACCTACATCTTCTTCTCGCACACGATCAAGGGGCAGGCGTACAACATGCCGATGCTGCAGAAGATCCTCGATCTCTCCTGCACATTGATCGACTACGAGAAGATCACCGATGAGAACGGTCGCCGGCTGATCTTCTTCGGAAACTTCGCCGGCCTGGCAGGGATGATCGACACGCTGTGGACCCTCGGGCAAAGACTGTCTTTTCAAGGAATCGACAACCCGTTCACACAGGTCAAGCGCGCCCTCGATTACTCGGACCTTGAAACTGCGAAGACTGAGCTGAAGAAGCTGGGGGAGAAGATCGCAAGGGACGGACTTCCAAGTGAGATCACCCCTCTCGTAATCGGTTTCGCCGGCTACGGGAACGTCTCCCGCGGCGCGCAGGAGATCCTCGGCCTCCTCCCTGTGGAGGAGATCTCTCCGAGCGATCTTCCGACGCTCACAGCATCACACCCGCGCGCGAGCAACGCCATCTTCAAGGTCGTGTTCAAGGAACAGGACATGGCCGAGCCGCTCGATAGCTCACACCCGTTTGATCTGCAGGAGTACTACGCCCACCCAGAGCGATTCCGCGGTGTCTTCGATCGCCACCTGCCATACCTCGATGTGCTGATGAACTGCATCTACTGGGAGCCGAAGTATCCGCGATTGCTGTCCAAGGAACAGGTGCGGGAAATGTACTCCGGCACGCAGCCGCGCTTGAAGGTGATCGGAGATATCACCTGCGACATCGAGGGGGCGATCGAGTGCACGGTTAAGGCTACCGAGCCTGATAATCCAGTCTTCGTCTACGATCCGAAGACCGATCGCGCGATCGACGGTGTTGAGGGGACCGGCCCGGTGATCATGTCAGTGGAGATCCTCCCGACCGAGCTTCCGCGCGAGTCATCCACCTACTTCAGCGGCGTGTTGAAGAAGTACGTGCCGGCGATCGCCTCCGCCGATTACGGCGCGAGCTTCGCCGATCTCGACCTCCCCCCAGAGATCAAGCGGGCGGTGATCGTCCATCGCGGCGAGTTGACCCCGGACTATCGCTACATAGAGCAGTACCTATAACATCAGTATGGGCCAGTTGCCCAAAAGGAGAGCAAAGTGAAGAAAATACTCGTTCTCGGTGCCGGCCTCGTCTCTGGGCCGTTGGTGCATTACCTCCTCGATCAAGATGAATTCGAAGTCACTGTCGCCAGCCGCACGGTGGAGAAGGCGCAGGCCCTCGTTGGCGATGCCGCAAACGGGATCGCAAAGCGAGTTGATGTGAGCGATGAAGAGTCACTTGAAAACCTGATAGCACAAGCTGACCTGTCGATCAGTCTCCTTCCTTACGTGTACCACCCGCTGGTGGCGAAGCTGTGCGTGAAGCACAAGAAGCAGATGGTGACCGCATCGTATGTTAAGGATGAGATGCGCGCCCTGGATGAAGATGCCAAGCGAGCTGGTGTGATCCTGCTAAACGAGATCGGCGTCGATCCGGGAATCGATCACATGTCCGCGATGAAGGTCATCGATCACATCAGAAACAACGGCGGAGAGCTGGTGAGCTTCTCCTCCTACTGCGGCGGCCTCCCTGCCCCGGATGCAAACGATAACCCGTTCGGCTACAAGTTCTCCTGGAGCCCGCGCGGGGTCGTCCTCGCCGGCAAGAACCCGGCTCGCTTCCTGAAAGACGGAGAGATCGTCGACATCCCGGGTGAAGAGCTATTCGCCAACCACTGGCCGGTGGAGATCGAGGGATTCGGCACGCTTGAGGGCTACCCCAACCGCGACAGCCTCCCCTACATCGATACGTACGGAATTCACGGTGTAAAGAACATGTTCCGCGGTACGCTGCGCTACCCCGGCTGGTGCGAGACTCTGAAGAAGATCTCCGAGCTCGGCCTGCTCGACGAGACAGAGCGGGACGATCTGGAAGGCTTGAGCCTGGCGCAGGTCACTGCCAAGCTGATCGGTTCCAGCGGCGATCTGAAGGCCGATGTAGCCGCGCATTTGCAAATCGACGCGGGATCGTTCGTCATCTCCAACCTCGAGTGGCTCGGCCTGTTCAGCGACGATCCCATTCCCGCTGGGGCGAAGTCTCCGCTCGATGTCCTCGCCGGGAGGATGCTGGAGAAGATGCAGTATGCACCCGGCGAGCGCGACATGCTCATCATGCAGCACGAGTTCGTCGCCAAGTACCCCGACCGCACGGAAAAGACGACATCCACGATGATCGACTACGGGATACCGAACGGCGACACCTCGATGTCGCGCACGGTGGGCCTCCCGGCGGCGATCGCCACCCGCCTCATCCTGGAGGGGAAGATCACCCTCACCGGCGTTCAGGTTCCGGTGATGCCGGAGATCTAC
>JAGGSM010000273.1 GCA_021159105.1 Candidatus Bipolaricaulota bacterium | reverse complement strand
GGGCGCACTCAAGGAAGAACTCCCCGGGGAGCTCGTCTTCCTCGGCACCCCGGCGGAAGAGGGTGGCGGAGGGAAGGTGATCATGGTCGACGCGGGCCTGTTCAATGGGGTCGACGCGGCGATGATGTTCCACCCCTCATCGAGGACGGTGGTCGACCGGAAGAGCCTGGCGATCACCGAGGTGATGATCGAGTTCACGGGCAAGGCATCGCACGCTGCCGGCTCGCCGGAGAAGGGGATCAACGCCCTCGACGCCGTGATCCAGACGTTCAACGGGATCAACGCCCTGCGCCAGCACATCAAGGACGGGGCACGCATCCACGGGATCATCACCGACGGCGGGGAGAAGCCAAACATCGTCCCGGAGCACGCAGCGGCGAACTTCTACGTCAGGGCGCTGGAGAACGACTACCGTGACGAGCTCCTCGAGAAGTTGAAAAACTGCGCGGAAGGGGCGGCGCTCGCAACAGGAGCAACGCTCGAGTTCAAGATCGTCGGCCATGCCTACAAGGCGATGAAGCCGAACCGCGTCATCGGGGACGCGTTCGTGAGGAACTTGGAGACCCTCGGTGAGCCTCTCAACTCTCCTCCTCCTGATGCGGGGATGGGATCGACCGACATGGGCGACGTCAGCCAGGTCGTCCCCTCGATCCACGCCTACATCAAGATCTGCGATGAGAACGTCGCTGGCCACTCGCGCGAGTTCGCGCAGGCGGCGATCTCCCAGCGGGGATTGGACGTGATGCTCATCGCCGCAAAGGCGATGGCGATGACAGCGATAGATATCCTAACCGACCCCGATCTGGTCAAGAGGATGTGGGAGGAGTTCCGCGCTACGTGAGCACCTCATCGATCGTCCCGTCGGGGAGCATGTTGTCCGGATGCTGCTCCCCGCGTTCCTCCATCTGATAGCGAACGCAGGCATCCCAATCACCGTGGCAGTACTCCTCGATCCACTTGCGGTCGATCTTTCCTCTCTCGAAGTAGTACTTCATTGGACAGACGGGATACCACTTGCACGTGTTGTTCGCGGCATTCATATCTTCTACCACCACGCTGGAATATTGGCGCTGATCCCGAGGGAGGCGTACGGCCTAAACGATGATCCATTGACCCCGACAGAGACATCCACAGGGATGGAGAACAGATCAAACCCCAGCCCTATGCCCGCTCGCTCGATCCCCCCTGTGGGGATGATCGACAGGCCCCAGCGCAGGGCGATGACCCAGATCGTCGCCTCGCCACCGATCGCGAGCGTGAACTTCCCACCTGCCAGGGTGATGTTCCCTGTCAACGTCACTCCAGGGATGGAGTAGATCGCTGCGCCTGCGCGTGCATCGAACGGGAGATTCCCGCCAAACAGTCCGGAGGCGATGTGCATGGCGCTTGCCGCAAACGCCCAGCCTCCTCCTCGATAGAGGATCCCGGCGTGGAATGAGATACCGCTTTCGGCACCGAACGCGTAGGCCACTCCCAGCCCAGCGCTGGTCTCGGAGAGTATGGGAAAGGCGAACGTTCCCCACGTCTCCTGTTCGCTTCCCAGTTTGTACATGCTCCAGCAGACGGTGGGGCTGTTTGCTGCAGCGATCGAGGCGCCGATGAGGAGGGCCGTTTCATCCGATGCCCCGAGCGTCACGGTGAGCGCACCGTGCACTCCCGGCGTATCGACCGCCCCGGCCGCGTTCCACAGCGGTGCCAGCGGCCCTGAGCCGACCGCCGTTCTTGCGGGGCCCATCCCCGGATCGATCGGCACAGCGACAGTGCTGGGCGCTGTCAACGAGACCACAGTAATGATCACGATCAGGAGCCTATTCATCACTAAGGCGAGACGGCGTGGAACTTCTCCAGCACCTTGGCTACTCCCTCCATGAACGCGCGCTTGTGAATCGCGCACACATCGCGATGCTGCACACCGGCCTGTTTTTGAGCCACCGGTGAAGGGCAGTAGACGTTCCTCTCTGTCTTGAAGTAAACCGTGTCGCCATTCCGCTCAAAGACAGGGAAACTCAGGTTGTCGGCGTTGCACACCCGTTCGCTCATCATCGCCTCCTTAACGGAGACGATAACGAAGACCAGCGAGAAGAGCAACTAGTTGTTGCCCTGCGATCGCGATGTGGCATACAATTGTAGGATACAGACAATGACCGCTCGGCTATGTGGAGCGGGGATGAGAAGACCATCCAGAAACGAGGGGATGAAACATGCGCATAGGCCTTTTTTCCGATGCCTACCTCCCTGAGATCAGCGGCGTGACGACGACCGTACACTGGCTCAAGGAGGAACTGGAGAATCTGGGACATGTGGTGTACGTGTACGCACCGCAGTACGAGGGGATAGAGGAGGACGAGCCGGGCGTATTTCGATTTCATTCTGGAAAGTTTGCATTTCACAAGGCAAGCCGGGTAGCCGTTCCATTTAGCCGAGCGGCGACACGCAGTTTCAAGGAGCTGGATATACTCCATAGCCACACGCCGTTTTCGATGGGTCTGGTTGCTGTAGGTGCAGCGACAAGGTACCACCTACCGCACGTTCATACCTATCACACGCACCTGATTGAGGACAGGAAATACCTGCCGCGGCCGCTTCGCCCGCCCGAGCGAGAGGCTGGAAAGATCATCGCGGCCTTCTGCAATCGGTGTACGCTGATAACGGCCCCCTCGACGCCGTTCAAAGAAGAACTGTTGAGATACGGTGTGCGCCGCCCGATCCGCGTCTTCCCGTTTGGCGTGAAGCTCTCACTCTTCAACCAACCCCCGACATGGAACCCGCGAGCGGAATTGAACATACCCGACAGGGCAAAGCTGTTCCTCTACTCGGGGAGGCTGGCGATGGAGAAGAACCTCCCCTTCTTGATCCGAGCTTATGGGCAGATACACGCGCAGGATCCAAGCTCTGTCCTCGTGTTGGCGGGCGACGGCCCGGTACGCGAACAGATGCAACAGCAGGTGAAGGACATGGGGATTGGCGACGCTGTTCGTTTCACCGGTTTTCTCGATCACCCACGGCTCGTCGACCTGTACAAGGCAGCGGATCTGTTCCTCTTCGCCTCGAAGACAGAGACGCAAGGCTTGGTCCTTGTAGAGGCGATGGCAGGGGGCACACCGGCCGTTGCAGTCGGCGCTCTCGGAGTGCTCGATGTGGTGCAGGACGGTGTGAACGGTGTACTTGTTGAAGAAGATGAGGAGCAATTTGTCGCGCAGGCGCTCGCGCTGGTGAAGGATGAGGAGCGCTACGCGCTGCTACAACAGGGAGCCCTACAGAGAGCGGAGGAATTGTCCACGCACAACTCCACCCTGCGCCTTCTTGAAGTGTTTCAGGAGTGTCTGGACGGCTCACTGGAGGAGTAGTCGAGATGCGCGGAGAGAGATCGCAGAGAAGGGAGGTGGATAAGTGATGCGCACAGTGTTGGTTTCAGCGGAGGTTTCTCCGTTTGCCAAGGCAGGAGGGCTTGCTGATGTCGCCTCAGCTCTGCCGCGGGCACTGAACAAACTCGGTGTCGATGTGCGGGTGGTCATGCCCAAGTTCCGCGGCGTCGATGCGAAGACGTCCCTGGAGGAAGTGGCACGCTTCCCTGTGACGGTGGGGAAGGGCTATGAGGAATGCACCGTCTACCGTGGTAGGCTGCCGGCAAGCGAGGTTCCGGTATTCTTCTTGGGTAATGACCACTACTTCGATCGAGCGCAGATCTACGGTGAGGGAGGAGGCGATTACCCAGACGCGCTGGAGCGGTTCGTCTTTCTGTCGCGCGGCGCGTTGAGGTTGCAGGAGGAGCTCGACTGGCAGGTGGACATCATCCACGTCAACGACTGGCACACATCCCTTATTCCCACCTACTTGAAGGCAGGGCTGGGACCACGGAACGCGCGCAGCGTTCTCACGATCCACAACCTGGCCTACCAAGGCGTCTTCCCGCGAGAGCAAGCAGGGATAACTGGATTGAGCGACGAGCTCCTTGCACCCTTCGAGCACGAGGGGAAGCTAAACCTCCTCCGTGGAGGCATCCTCCAAGCTGATCTTCTTACCACCGTCTCCCCATCCTATGCAGAAGAGATTCTGATCTCGGGCGAGGGGCTGGAGGGTGACCTGCGCTCTCGGCGGAGCGATCTATCGGGGATACTGAACGGGGTCGACTACACGGTGTGGAACCCGCATACTGATCGTCACCTGTGGGCCAATTACTCGACAGAAGACATGAGCGGGAAGGGGGAGAACAAGAGACAGCTTCTCTTGGAACTTGGTCTCGACGCTGAGGGGAGAGCGCCGCTGGTGGGGATGATCTCGCGGCTGGCTGAGCAGAAGGGGTTTGATCTCATCATGGCCTCTTTCGAGCGCATGCTCTCCCTTGGGATCAGGTTCGTACTCCTCGGCACCGGTTCCCCTCAGATAGAGGAGTTTTTTGAGCGTGCGGCGGAGAGGTATCCGAAGCAGGTGGCTGCGCTGATCACATTCTCCGAGCAGTGGGCGCACCGCATCGAAGCCGCATCGGACATCTTCCTCATGCCCTCACGCTTTGAGCCGTGCGGCTTGAACCAGATGTATTCCCTGCGTTACGGGACCGTTCCTGTCGTGCGAGCGACCGGCGGGCTGCGCGACACGGTGCACGAGTACGACCCTGACACGGGAAGTGGCAATGGCTTCACCTTCACCGATTACAGCGCACAGGAGATGCTCTCCGCCCTGAGACGGGCGATCTCTCTGTACAGAGAAGACCAGAAGGAGTGGTCCAGGCTGCGCGATCGCGGGATGAGGGAGGACCACTCATGGGAGGCCTCAGCCAGGAAGTACCGCTATCTGTACGAGGAGGCCCTGGCTACCCGCGCTTGAGAACACGAAACCTCCTCCTCGGGACGAAGGCGGCCGATTCCACTTGAACACCGGAGGATAGATCGATCCAATTGCCCTTGGGGAGAACGTCCAATGGCTCTGGCCGATCACCGGCGTTGATCGCGACGATGATCTCCTCGTCTCTTAGGACGCGCCTGATAGCAAGGAAGCGGCCGCGCGCCGCGATGAACTCGATGCTGCCGCGCCGAAGAGCCAGTTCCTGCCTGCGAAGATGAACCAGATGCCTAAATGCCTCGAGGATGTCCATATCCCACTCTGCTTCGTCCCAAGGGAAGGCGCGCCGGCAATCCGGGTCCTCTCTTCCCTCCATCCCGATCTCGTCACCGTAATAGATGGCAGGAGCGCCGGGGAAGGTGAATAGGAAAGAAGAGGCGAGAATGAACATGCTCTTATCGCCATTACAAAGGGAGAGGAAGCGCGGTTTATCGTGGCTCCCAAGGAGAGTGTAGGAGGAGTAGTTCGCATCGTTGGGGTAGCTTCTCCAGATGCTGCGCACGAAGTCTGCGAATTGAGGAGCATTCCAGTCCCCTCTGGCGAAGAAGGAGACGAGCCCGTCCCAGAGCCGATAGTGCATCACTCCATCGAGGGCTCCATGCTTGAACCACGAGGTGGCAAGCCCCATCACCTCCCCCACGACGTAGGCGTCCTCCTTCTCCTCCTTGGCAACGCTTCGTATGTCCTTGACAAAATCCGGAGGGAGGTAGTCGGTCGTGTCCAGCCGCCAGCCATCGATGTCGTACTCCCTGATCCAATGGCGCACCACCGATAGCAGGTACTCGTGCACCTTGAGATTCGCGTGGTTCCACTCCGGCATTGTGCGCACGCCAGCCCAGCACGCGTAGTTCGGTTCCGGCTCGCTCTCAACGCTTCTTCCATCGATTGTGAACCAGTCCCAGTAGGTTGAGTCCTCACCGCGCGCTGCTGCATCGAGAAAGAAAGGATGGCGGTCCGAGCAGTGATTGAACACGCCATCGAGGATGATGCGCATCCCGCGAGCATGCAGCGCGCTGACGAGGCGTCTCAGAGCGCTGTTCCCGCCGAACGCTGGATCGACGGCGAAGTAATCGATCGTGTCGTACTTGTGGTTGCTCGGAGAGGTGAAGACCGGTGTCAGATAGAGGGCGTTGGCCCCTAAACCCTGGATGTAGTCGAGCTTCTCCGTGATACCGATGAGATCACCGCCGAAAACTGACTGCCTCGTAGGAAGCTCATTCCACGGCCGTGTTCCCACTGGATCGATGGCATGATCCCCATTGCAGAACCGATCGGGAAATATCTGGTAGAAAACCGCGTCGCGTACCCAATCCGGAGTCATCCGTAACTATTCCTTCACCGATCCGCGGGTGAGCCCAGAGACAAGCAGATGCTGAGCGAGAGCAAAGACTATCAGAAAGGGTATCGCTCCTATCAACGCGCCAGCCGCGAAGACGCCCCACCTGTTTCCCCATTGCCCGTGGATGAACAGGTTCAACCCAAGAGCTAGCGTGAACTGATGCGTATCGGTCAGCAGGACGCGGGCCAGGATGTACTCTGAATAGACGCCGATGAAGCTGAGCACGAAGATCGTCGCTAGAATCGGCCTAGCAAGGGGGAGGATTATCCTCGTGAATGCCTGAAACTGCGAGGCGCCATCGACCTTTGCCGACTCCTCCAGTGAGCGTGGTATCGTGTCGAAGTACCCCTTCATCAGCCAGGTGTTGAACCCCATCGCCCCTCCTAGGTAGACCATGATTAGACCAGGATGTGTATTCAGCCCTATCCAGGGGATGATCTTACCCGCGTTGAGGAGGAGGATGTAAATCGCTACCATGGCAAGCATCTGGGGAAACATCTGCACCAGCAGCAATCCAAGCAGGCCGACCCGCCTGCCCTTGAAGCGGAAACGCGAGAAGGCATAAGCGGACAGAGCGGTGAGAGCAACAGTTAGGAGCGAGGTAAGAGTTGCAATCTTGATGCTGTTCCACAGCCATATGGCATATGGATGCTGTGGGTTGGTGAACAGTTCCACGTAGTGATCCCATACTATGTGCCGCGGGATCAGTTGTTGAGCGGTGATGTTATTCGTCGGGTTAATCGATGCTGAGAAGATCCACAGAACTGGGAAGACAGCAAACCCAATAAACAACCAAACCACAAGGTGGCGGATTATGCTTCCAAGGATTGTATGCTTGCTATACATTCTTGCTCAGATCCTCCAATGCCCCTGTCAGGCGGAAGTTGATCGCGCTTATTGTTGCTATGATGAAGAATATGATTACGGAGACAGCAGCTGCAAGGGCGAATTGATTCCCTCTCGCTCCCTGAAAGGCGAGTCGATACGCGTAGCTCAGGAGTATGTCAGTCGATTGCGCCACTGTGCGGGCGTTGATCGGGGGGCCTCCCTCAGTGAGCAACCAAATGAGAGTAAAGTTGTTGAAGTTAAATGCAAAGCTACCTATAAGGAGAGGGGCGAGAGGCATGAGAAGAAGGGGAAGCGTGATCCTGGAGAAGCGATGCCACCAGGTAGCTCCGTCGACCCTCGCTGCCTCGTACAACTCTCCGGGGATCGACTGCAAAGCTCCGAGCGAAACGATCATCATGTACGGGTATCCCAGCCACAGGTTGACTAGCAGGATGGATACCTTTGCCCAGAACGCGTTCTCCAACCAGGGGATCGAAATATGAAACAGCTGCAAGAGAACATGATTGAATAACCCCATGTTCGTTAGTAGTCCATGCCAGATCAGTATCGATATGAACGCCGGCAGGGCGTAGGGGACGATGACTAGCACCCGGTAGAGGCGCCGCAGCTTCAGGTAGGGGTCGTTGAGCAGGATGGCCAAGAAGAGTCCGATGGCGAAGGTGGTGAGCACTGAAAGGCTCGCGAATGTGACAGTCCATCCGAAGACGCGAGCAAACGGACCAGATATGAGGGGATTGAGGACGAGTGACAGGTAGTTCCTGATACCCATCCAGACCTTGAATCCAGGATAGAGTTCCTCTCCATCGTTTGATGTGTAGAACCCTTCAATGTTCTTGTAGATGGTGCCTGTCTGTAGATCTCGAATTGTATCCGCATCTTGATTGTACGAATACCGACGGACGCTCATCTTGAAACTGCGCAGGCTGTCCAGGCGGATCGTCCCTCCATCGTAAGGGATGCGCAATCCTTCGATATTGGGAAGACTCTTGATGATTTGAGGCAGAGTCATGACATCGTAAGAAAGAAAGCTATCCGGGCTGCCGTCCCCATCTTCATCGACGAAGCGATCGTCCGATCCCTTCACAGGGCTGATTTCGCCCTGAAAATAGAGGAGATCCCCGTCACTCCCGTGCAAGAGGATCGCGATGTCGCCAGCTTCATTCTTGAATGCAGTATAAGTGAAGGTTGGGGCGTCGTCTGGCGTGTAGAATCGGTCCGTGATCTGTGCAATTACCTGTTGTTGATTGAGAATATGACCTGTGCTCAGGTTGGTGAACGAAATGTAGAAACTGTATCCGATCGGGTA
Source organism: Candidatus Bipolaricaulota bacterium (assembly GCA_021159105.1). Taxonomy (GTDB): domain Bacteria; phylum Bipolaricaulota; class Bipolaricaulia; order UBA7950; family UBA9294; genus M55B144. The sequence continues at coordinate 10,904 of JAGGSM010000273.1, read as the reverse complement.
AACGACCATGGCAAACAGGAAGATAAGACCGGGCAGAAGATAACGCATAGCATACGTTCTCTTCGATAAATAGATGTAGTTGATACCGACAGCACCAAGTATAAGTATGATGGCTGTAAGATAATGCACTTGCAGTGCAAGAGATGTCCCTATCCAGATTGCAATCCCGTCGAGAACTCCGAGGACAACGATCTGCAGCGTGTGCTTGAGCAGATAAGTTCTTACCATATTTAGGAAAGGGGTTGACCAAAGGCCAACCCCTCATATATCAACTACTGCTCACACTTGAGCAGTGCTTTTATCTGGTCGACGGCATCTCCCATCGCTTCAGCTGGCTCTGCCTGCTGTGATACGATGAGCTGCAAAGCGTCAGACCAGGCCGACCATACCGATCCCATCTCGGGAATCTTGGGCATCGGATACCCGTTAGCGGCGCTTGCGGCGAAGCCCTGGATGTCCGCGTTATCGGAGACCTGAGTCAGGGTCGGCAGGTAAGCCGGCGGACGCCCTCCAGCGGTGTACAGCTTCAACATGACGTCGTTGTTCACAAGGAAGTCCTTGATGAAGAGGTTGGCGAGCACCTTGTTCTCGGAGAAGGCACTGACCATGAACCCCTGTACGCCGACGAACACCTTCGGGGCGTTGCCATTGATCGTGGGGATTGGTGCGACGCCGTAGTTGATCCCGCCCTTTTGCGCATCAGGAAGGGTCCACGGTCCACCGATCATCATCGCCAGCTTTCCGGTGTTGAATAGACCGGTCACCATGCCGTAGTCAGCCCCAGCGACCTCGATTCCGTCCTTAACCATCTGATCGAGGAGGGTCGCTCCAGCGATCGCTCCTGCGTTGTCCAGCCCGATATCGCATGGATTGAGGGTCCCATCCGGATTGGTGCCGAAGATGTACCCGCCGCCAGCGGAGAACAGGGCGAACGTGTGGTAGGGATCCGGTTCCTGAATGAGGAACCCGTACTCTCCCGCTTCCTGATCGGTCAGGCCCTTGGCTGTAGTCAACAGGTCCTCAAACGTCGCCGGAACCTCAGGGACGAGGTCCTTGTTGTAGATCAGTGCGACGCACTCAGTTGCATAAGGCAGACCGTACAGCTGCCCGCCCCAGCTGAAGGCGTCGATAGCCACTGGATCGAACTCATTCTTCACAGCTTCTGGCAACACGATCGGCTCAATGAGCCCGTTCTGGATCAGTTCACCGAGCCAATCATGAGCGCCGATGATGATGTCCGGGCCCTCTCCAGCCGGGCCGGCTGTTGCGAGCTGTCCACGGATGTCACCGAAACCTATCTCCTGTACCTCTACCGGTACACCGTACGCATCCTGGAACGTGGTTGCAACCTCTTGCAAGATGGGAGCACGTGTCTCATCTGCCCAGATGATCAACTTCCCGGACTCACTCGCGGAGACCGCGAGAAAAACCGACGTTACCATTAACAGTGCTGCAACTAACACAATAGTCTTCTTCATGCTCTTACTACCTCCTCTCTTACTGGTAATTCTCTTTACAACACATGCTGTGCCTGTCCACTCCTCTCTCTTGGGTCACCTCCTATCTCTTTACTTGTACATGCACAGGAAGGAGCATGGCGTAGGTTCCCTGCTGTGCGTCGTAGCTTTTCAGAATGTCAGCCTGCGAGCTGCCCGCAGGGGCGAGATAGTCGTAGATCTGAGGGGCCCACATCGGATCGGGGCACCCTCCTCCAGCCCACTCGCCGGCAACTGCTCCAATTGCTCGCAGGTCGTTCTTTCCGTATCCATCCTGCGATCCGACCATGACGTAGTGCCAGCCATCGATCTGTGGTAGGAGCGATTTGGGGATGGTGACGATGATCCGTCCCTTCTTCGGGTCGGAAGCAACGCCGATGAGCTCCGGCCCCGTCCCGTCGGCTGTCCACAGGTGACGACCGTACGCAGGCCAACCGGCGATCTTCACGAACACATCCCACGGATGATCCGGATCGAACCGCACCTGCGCCGCTTGTCCCTCATCGAATGATTCGCTGCTCCCGCCGTCCTTTACGTCCAGGTAGAAGAAGATGATCGGGTGGCTGAACCCCTGTGGCCCGTTCCACGGATTGGGCAGGGCCGCGATATCGAAGGCAAACTGCCAGTCCTTCCCCGAGTCGTAGATCGTGTAAGAGGTGAGGTCGAACAGCCCCTTGTCGGAGAAGACCTTGTTCGTCGGATACGTGTACGTCCCGGTCCCGTTGTCGTCCCCCACCGGGTCCGCCAGCGAGAAGACAGCGGTCCCCTTGACGAGGGTCGGTATCTGGGCGAGGACTGGGGATGCCGGGGCACGTCCGAGAGTCTTTCCGTCCTCCTCCAGTGCAAGGGAGAGCGTCACCGCCTCCCCAGACTTGATCCCCAGCTCCTTGAACGGAATCTCAAACTCGATTACATCGCCGACCGCGGCCTTGCGGGACATGAGGGTGGCGATGGATGATCCGTAGCGCCAGTTCCCCATACCATCAGGCGCGTACCGGGAGACGATGCCGCTTCCGTCCGCCTTGAGCTTCGTGAAGTTGATCTCCACGGCGGAGGCGAGTCCGAACCCGAGTTGAGTACCAGAGTAGTGGGAGGTCACGTTCTGCTTGGCCCCCGCCTGGCCGGAGGTGTACATCGCCAGGTGAATCTCCTTTCCGAGCAGATCGCTCGCCGCATCTTTCGTCTTCACCAGCACATACAGATTTCCGTCCCCGTAGCCGACTGAGAAGCTATCAATCGCCCCGCTTCCGGTGAACGAGGCTGCGTTCCCCCACTCGTCGGGCGATGTAGTCCTTCCATCGAGCGTCGGTTTCACCTCTCCCAGGCTCGTTGTCACCGGTGTCACAAGCCGCAGGCTGAGGACCTGTGGTATCTGACCGCGCGGTATTCCGGCAGCTTCGTATGCAGCCACGAGGTTTGCCTTGAATAGCCAGTCGAACATGTCGTCTGTTCCTGAATCCTGATCCGATCCGTACCACCAGAACCAATCCGATCCTTCCGCGGCGTAGATCGCGGATATCGCATTCGGCGGATCGCCGGCGTCCTTCACCACGGCACGCGCCGCCTCCAGCCGCGACCACGCCTCGTTCTCCTCCGGCTCCCCGATCCAGGTGGAGAGGTCACCGCCCCACGAGCCGGTGGCGATCTTCGTTAGAGACGGGGTAGGTTCGGTGTGCTTCGCCAGGTACTCCTGTGGCGTCACGCAGACGATACTGTCGTCATCTGAGATCGCCTGGTACAGCGCGCGCAGGAAACTGCGCCCGTTGTTCGGATAGCCGGCCATGAACATCCAGTTCTCACCGTCCAGGGCGATGGTCAGCAGGTGATCGCTCGGGCTTGCGAGCTGGTCGCGGATCTTGTGCAGCTGGTTCATGAAATCGCTCACCGCAAGTTGTGTCGGTTTGTTCCCGTAGGAGAAGGCGATGCGGTTTGAAAGGTCCGGGTTGCGGAACAGAACGTCGATACCAGCGTAGTCCCACGAGCTCGTCAGCTCGTCGATGCTCGGCGTATGCCCCAAGCTCTGAGCAAGGATGCCGCTGTCAGTCACCGTCCAGGAGAACCCGGCCTGTGCGAGGAGCTGCAGCGCCTTGTCCGACACCGCCTCCTCGGGTGGCCACACACCGACGGCGGGAGTCCCGAATAGTGAGGTGTGCTGCTCTTGCCCGGCTTCGATTTGCCCCATGGCGTCAGTCTCCCACCCGCGATCACACAGTAGGGGGAGGATCGGGTGGTAGAACGGGCTTGTGATCAGCTCATTCCCCATTGCCTGCACTTCGGCGTAGTCATTCACTACCTGCGATAGGACGGTGCGCTGCGCGCTGATAAGGGCAATGATGTCATCCTTGGTGAATCCGCTCTTCCCACGAAGATCGGATATCCCCAGGCTGTCGTGCAGCTCCGGTGATATCTCCCACAGGAGCGACAGCCCGGCTGCATCCATCAATTCCTGATCGGTGAACGGTCGAGCCCCTTTGAGCGCGTTCAACTCCGCGTAGCGGGGATCGAAGTACGGATCATTCCCGTCGTCATCGAACATGTAGCCGTTGATCCAGAAGAACTGCTGCTGCATCTTCGCTCGCTCATCCGCGCTCAGCGACGCCGGATCCGTTATCAACTTCCAGATCCATTTGAGGTGATCGTCGATCGCCCCGATGTACTGGTACAGTCCTCCCTTCTCCTGCTCTTGGGCCGAAATCTGCACGTAGTCCATGATCTGCCACAGCAGGCTTGGCTGCAGATTGTAGGTGACGTGAATATCAGGAAACTCGGCAAGGATGCGTGGAGAATCGACGTACTCCTGTACGCCATGCACCCTCACCCACGGAAGCTCGTACTCTCCGCTGGATCTGTTAAGGTACAGCGGCTGATGCTGGTGCCAGATCAACCCAACATTGAGCGGTCCCTTCTCCGCCAGAGCAAGAGAGGAGATGCCGATCAGGATAAAGAGGAATATCAACGCCTTGCGCATGAACTTCACCTCCGATAGATGTGCATCTCAGTAGTTATGCTAGTAGTATCGATTGTCCATAGGTTGCCGTGTTGTTCTACAGAAAGCTCTCGACCACCTGCCGTCCTCGCGCAAACCTCGTATTGTGAGACGACGGCAAGTGCTGGGATCTCCCGTCTCAGTTCAACGTGCCAGCCGTCGTTCCACTTCACATGTGAGAGGAGCCCTTGCGGCATGGGAACAAACGCGTCCGTCAGCCCCAGAACCCCTATTCCGTCCCTTGCGGGGACGAGAACGTAGTAGGCGATCCTCCCTCCAGGAAGGCTTCCGCGTATCTCTCCTGCGAGCTCACGCGAGAATCCATCCCACAGCAGATACTCACCCTCGATCGGCAGCTCCACGGCGTATGAGCGCTCTTCATCACACGTATTGAGCAGGATCAGGTATCCCCACTCGGAATCTCCCATATCGTGCTCCGTGAAGAACGCCTGCACATCCGAGCCGATCGTCTCCATCAGCGGAAACGGCGGGTGATCCGGCTGTGCCAGGCTGCCGTCTGGGAGGAGGAGCCTATCGATCAGCTCAGGATCTACCATCCCCGGCCCATCGCCTATCCCCACTGGACCGCATGACAACGCGCGCAGCAGCGCGTCCTCCTGTGGATTGGATCCTCCCAGGCCGGGATGTGGCCGCGAGAGAAACAGATCGTGAAATGGGAGGATCCCAAGCGAGTACAAGACCATCCCCATCAGTAGGTTCTGCTGGCGAAGCTTCCTCGGTTCGATGAACCCGTTGAGAAAGTCGGGGTGCCCGTGCTGTGCAGCTGTTTGAAGCGCCTCTTTCTGCATGAACAAGTAGTCGGTATGAGTGCGTCCTGAGATGATGTTTGGCTGCTGCGTCGAGGCAAGGTTCATCCCCATCGTCTGCATGCACAGGAGGATATCCACATCCTCAGCGGAGAACGCCTCTGCCATCCCGGAGAACCATTCCTCCGCGGCTAGTGGATCCTCGCGCAGCTTGCGCGTGAGGTACTGCTGCGTACGCAGCCAATCGTGCCAGGCCACAGTCCCCTTCTGCTCTACGACCTCGCGCGCCACCTGGCGGTAGAAGGACGGATCGGATCCGTCCGTGCCGTATGTGTTCTTCTCGCTGAGCGAAGATAGGTGAAGGACGGTTGATAGATGAGCCTCTTTTGCGATAGGGGCAATACCACGGGGGTATTTCTTCTTATCTGGAACGTATTCGATCGCCTGCCCGATCTGCTCGTATGGATACCACAGGTCCAGGCCAACGTAGCCGAGGGGGATATCACTCTTTCGCAGGTCATCGACGATCTGTTGTAGGCTGCTTCCATCCAGCTTGCGAATCGGCTCCGTGTAGTAGCTTCCATATGCGTTCCACCAACCAAGGCTTGAGAATACGGGACTTCGCTCCGGCATGGGGCGCACCTTCCCGCTCCGCTCCATGAGGATGTCCCCCAGATGCATCAGTGCGGATGGGACATCGTTACCAATGGCAAACAGCGTCTCCAACCGTGTTCCTGCCGGTAGATGATCGACCGCCCCGTGCAGTCCCCGTCCGACTCCGCCCTCCGTCCTCACCAGTGGGCTTGTCAGGAACAGGTTCGCCGGCGAGATGGCGAGTGCTTCATGTTCGGAGAACAGGACGAGCGGGGAGAACGCCTCCCTTGGGAGATCCTGCACTCCGCGTCCGATCTTCGCCGTTGGCCAATATCCGCCGGGGAAATCGTCGTTCGTCCCGCCAAGGCCAAACGTGGAGAGGAAGAACGACGTGTCACCTGGGAAGGTGAAGGTCGGTACGAGCATCGTCGCATCCTCAAACGAATCCCCACGCTTCAGATTGTCGATATCGCGCAGGATCTCCGCGCTTATGAGTAGCGATGTATCCCGCAGCCGCAGAGAAATGGAAAGAAGGGGATCCTCGATGAGGCTGAACGAACGCTGCCACAACTCATACCGCCCACCATCATCCTCTCCGTGCGAAGTGATCCAATCTCCACCAGTGATCCCGTCTAGATCCGTCCTCCAAGCCCCGTGTTGCGAGAGGCGAACTCCGATCTGCGAGATCAACATCCGATTGTCGCAATAGAGCCCTGCCTGCCCGTTATCGTCTATTCTAATGTGCATATTCATCCAAGAGTCCTTTCCGTTGGCAATCGGAAGAATTCAGCGGCAACGATCGTTGCCGCGCCGATCAAGAATCCGTCTTCACCTAGCAATGCCGGTACGATCTCCAAGTCCTTGGCCGCTTCGGCGAAAGAATGCCCTCGCACTTCTGCCTCAAATGCGGGTGAGAACAGGTCCGATGCCTCCATCCGTTCTCCACCGAGAACGATCGCCTGTGGGTTGAGGAGGTTGACCAGGTTCTTGGCCCCGATACCCAAGTAATAGCCCATCTTCTCAAACACATCTATCGCCTGTGCGTCGCCAGCGCGAGCTGCCTGTTCCATCCGATCTATGTCTGCGTACGCGAGTCTCGTCGCTTCCCGCCGCAGGTATTGATCCGAGGCAAAGACCTCGAGGCAGCCGTTCTCTCCACAGCGGCACTTTGGCCCGGTGGGATCGATCATCATGTGCCCGACCTCGCCCGCACCGCCGAAGGCGCCCCGGTACAGGCTTCCGTCTACGACCACCCCCGCTCCGACACCCTCGCCGACGGTCATGCAGACGAAATTGCGGTAGTCGACGCCAGCACCGTGCCAACGCTCAGCGAGCGTCAGTGCGTTCACATCGTTCTCCAAGTGGACGGGGAGATCGAGACGATCCTCAAGTGGCTCTACCAGGTCCACGTTCTCCCACCCAAGGATAGGGGAGTAGATGTCGATTCCGTTGATAGTGTCCACGAACCCGGAGATGCTGATCCCCACGCCTAGGATGCGTTCGGCATTGAGACGCTCCGCAGCCTTCTCGACCAATGAGATGATCTTCGAAGGCTCTGGGGAGGGAGCGAACTCCTCTTCGTAGCGGGCGCGCACCTCCCCGGCTAGATTCACCCGCGCGGCACGAAGGAGGGTTCCCTCGATCTTCACGCCGATCGCTGAGGCGTAGTCTGGGTTGAAGGACACCAGCGTGGGTGGCCTACCGGTGCTCGCTTCCTTCTTGCCCGCTTCTGTGACCAGCCCTTCATCGATCAGATCACGGATGCGCTGCGTGAGAGCGGACGGAGCAAGGCCCGTGCGGCGTGCCAAATCGGCGCGCGACAACGGCCCATCCGTCCGCAGCAGATTGACGACGAGCCCACGGTTGTAGTCGCGCAGCAGCCTCTGATCGCCCTTCGGTCCTCGCATCGCCCCTCGCTCCAACTTAGTTTCTTCTAAGAATTAACTAAGTTACTATAGCGCGCTCCGAGGTGATTGTCAATCCCCCGCAAAGCTGCTTACCCGCACCTTGAGCGTGCTTATCACAGAGCCCCACACCGTCTGCTTGCGGCGCGGTAGTTCATTGGCCAAGAAAAGAGCTACTGATGCGAAGAGGTCCCGCATCGAAGCGTAACTTGCCCACGATCGATTTCTCCTCTAGACTGATCACTCGACCAATTCCAGCAGGGGGATGAGCAAGTGGCTGAGCTTCCGGAATACACCATCAGGGAGAGCGTGCGTGCAAAACACGTCATCATCAAGATGTCGCTTCACGATGGCTTCGTTGTTGTCGTGCCGCAAGGATTCGACGTGCGACGGGTGCCGAAAATCATCGAGGAGAAGAGGGAATGGATCGAGCGCAAGGCGAAACAGATCCAGCAGAAGAGAAATGCCCTGGACAAGGATTTGGCTCCCAGGAAGATCCTCCTACGCGCAATAGACGAGGAATGGACGGTAGCCTATGAGCAGAAGAACCACTCGTCGTGGATCGACATGGACATACCAGGGGAGAGACTCTTGACTCTGTCGGGGAACACCACGAATCATTCCTTGATCAGGAGGGCTCTTCGGAGCTTCTTGCTTGTAAAGGCGCGGATGGACCTTCCTGGGCTGCTGCTATCCATGGCTGATGAACACGGGTTTATTGTGAGTAAGGCATCCGTGAGATTTCAGAAGACCCGCTGGGGGACCTGCTCCTTCCAAGGGGCGATCTCCCTCAACGCCAAGCTTCTGCTCCTTCCTCGCGATCTTGTAGACTACGTCATGATTCACGAGCTCTGTCACACGGTGCATCATAACCACTCACCCGAGTTCTGGCAGTTGGTGCAGGAGCATCTTCCACAGGCAAAGACCCTGCGGAGAACCCTGCTTGATGATGCATGGCGCTTCGTGCCATTGTGGTTGGAAGGTGAGGGATCTTGATGGAGTGCCATGGGACAGACTGAGAAATCAAGGGGGTAGATGATGCAGGCAGTTTTGTACTTGCTTTCTGGAGGGGTCGGTGTCGTGCTGGCGATCCACCTGGCGATGAACGGGCAGGTGGGTGCGTTACTCACCAATCCGCGCGTGGGAAACGCCCTATTCTGGATCATTGGCGCGATAGTTGCTGTGGTGATTGGACTTACTGGTCTAGCTGGGGACAGTTCCAGTCTGCAGAGACTGTCCACCGTTCCCGCCTATCTCTATTTGGCCGGCGCGATAGGAGCCGTGCTCGTATTCGTCATCGCTTGGCTCATCCCGCGCATCGGAGCCGGCCCGGCGATGGTGACGATGCTCACGGGGCAGGTGATTGCTGGGCTTGTCATCTCCCAGTACGGCTGGCTCGGCTCGGCGGTGCGACCGATCAACGCCTGGAATGGGCTTGGCGTTGCATTTGTGATCGTAGGGGCGGCGCTGACCGTGGTTGGGCACTAGCAATAGCGCTTCACAACGCGGCGTGTGTATGGTATAGTGTTGCAAGAGTCATAAAGGAGGAATCATAATGCAACGGCGTAGTTGGGCGATACTTGCTTTACTGGTAGTGACGGTCGGTACATTGGCGGGGTGCGCTCTGTTCAATCAGCCCCCCACAGCCAACTTCACCTGGACTCCGTCGGATCCCCTGGCGCGGACCGATGTGCAGTTCACGGATCTTTCGACCGATACTGGCGGGATAGTCTCATGGAGTTGGGATTTCGGAGATAATGCTTCCTCTCCATCACAAAACCCGAAGCATGAGTACGAGAAGGGTGGGACGTATCAGGTGAAACTCACTGTTACGGACGGTGATGGAAGCTCAAAGAGCTTGCAGAAGATGATTACCATCATACCCAGCCTGGACGGGACTTGGTCAGGATCTATGACCGATCTAGCGTTCAACCAGTGGACGCTTCAGCTGAACCTGCATCATTCGGCAAGCGGGGGAATCACGGGGACGATGAGTAGAGGCAATCAGACTCAGGTCATTACCAGTGCGACTTTCGACCCTTCGTCAAGAGAGGTACAGATCACCTCTTTGATGTTCGGCCAGACACTGCGTGGCACGCTGAACGCATCGGAAGACAGGATCTCGGGGTTCTGGTACGACGCAGTGGCCGGATGGCGCGGTGAGGATTGGAGTGTGAATTTGCAGTAGATTCATATGTAGCATTAAGCAGCCGGACTTTGGCACGTGCGAGTGTGCTAGAGTCCGGCATTAGCATGATCGCCAAGGAGGATTCATTGTGCATAGGTATCGTTTGAGAGTTGCTGTTAAAGCATCCCTTGCCTTCGCGGTGTTGGCTGTATGCATGCTCCCACTCTTGACCGGATGCGACCTCCTCGATCAGCTTCTCGGTGGCGGGATTCCCGGAGGCGGAACGGCAAGTGCTTTGAATGCAGTGATAACAGCGCAAGTCCATGATCCGCTTGTCGATCAAGGGAGAAACCCTGATCTGCGCCCGCCGCTGATGTATGCCTTCAGCGCTGCGAGTTCCACGGATGAGAACGGTGATCCGATTCAGAAGTTGTATTACAAAGTGGCCTGGGACTTCGGCGATGGACAGACAAGAGGATTCGATTGGAGCGACTATTATACGCACCACCGGTACTGGGAAGAGGGAACGTACACGGTCACCCTCACCGTACGCGAAGATCCTGACTACGGCAACGCCGTTGCCACAGCGCAAAAGACTATCACCATCGGCCCGGGATGGCTGGAGATCGTCAGCTTAACGACGGAGCCCCGCGAAGACGGCCGGTTCAATGTCACAGTTGTCGTGCGCAACCAGAGCGATCAGGCATTGCAACAGATACAGGTCGATCTGATTTCAGCTGAAGGGACCCTGCACGCCGCACTCAGCGCCACCTTCGGCCCCGAAACGGTTCCAGATCGTCTGGCTCCAGGAGCGGTGTATACCCTCAGGACTTCGATCGGTCCATGGACCGGCGAGCTGCGAGCGTACCCCTCTTGGTGCTATACGGTTGTGAACTGACAAGTGCGTTTAAGTGACGAGAGACCGTTAAAACATACCTTCGTTTGAAACTAGTGCCACTTGAAGGAGTGATGAAATGAAGAAACTTCTACCGTTCATCCTTATCGCCCTGTTGTTCTTGCTCAGTGGGT
>JAGGSM010000028.1 GCA_021159105.1 Candidatus Bipolaricaulota bacterium | reverse complement strand
CGTTCGGCGAATCGCCGAAGAAGATTGTCAGCGCTCCGGTTGCTCCGCCGTAGATATACCCAGGAGTATTCACGATCTGGCCAAAGTACTCAAAGGCCTTCTTCACTCGTGGGTCCGTCCACGGGATTTCGTGCGCGACCCACTTATCGTAGACATCTGGTCCAGCGGTACGGAGCATGATATCCTCGATCCAGTCTGTGCCGACCCAACCGCTTGCGGCACCAGATTCCATTCCTAGTGCCCACGGGGTTCCTCCGTCAGCGACGATCTTGTTGGACAAAGCGATTAGCTCTGGCCAGCTCTTCGGTACTTTGTAACCCTTTGCCGCGAAGGCCTTCGGGTTATACCAGACTAAACTCTTGAGGTCAGCGGAGATGAACACTCCGTACACCTTATCACCAACGCTCGCTAGATCGACGAATGCCTTAGGTGATTCCGAGAGATCGACGATTCCGTTCAGCGCGACGAGCGCTCCCTGATCGGCGAACTCCTTCATCTGTCCCGGGTTTGGCATGGCTGCCACATCCGGCGGATTCCCAGCGGCCAATCGCGTGACGAGCACTGCCGGCAAATCTCGGCCCACACTCTCGACGACAACATCGATTCCCGTGTCTTGCTCGAACGGGACCAATGCCTTCTCGAACGCTTCAAGTTCTGTTCCGCTCCATACTACAGCAACGGTTACCTTTTGTTGGGAAAAACCCAGCAGACCGACAACACTAATAAGTGAAACTACTAACAAGAAAGTCACCACACGTTTTGACATCTCTAAGCCTCCTTATGTTTTTTACAACGCCATTCCTTGCAAGAACACAATTCTCATCTGCTATTACCCCCAACTATCACCTCCTTCTAGTCTAGGATGGAGAGGCAACTAACTTACTCATCAATTCGTCCGATCGAGTGAACAATCTCTGCAACACGTAGATGGCCCCTCCCCGCGCGCAACCATACGATTGATCCTGAGCGCGACAGACTTCGATTTCCCAATCAAACTCGCCACACAGCTGGCGGCTAAGCTGGGTCGATATCTGATCGATGAAGGCCTGCTCCGCTGAGCCAAGAACGCGCGCATTGATAACGAGCCTGTTTGGATCGAATAACCTGACCATCTGCTTAATCGGTTCGAGAAGGGATGAAGCGATGCTCCGGCCGAGAGCGTCGGCCGATATTGCAGGTGTCGCAGCAAGTTCGTTCCTCCGTTCCATGTCAGCCACTTCCACGTAAGCATGCTGTAGGGAGGCAGCATTCCCGCATCCTCCGTGGAAGACCTTCCCTTCGACTAGGGTGCTACCCCCCATGCGGATATCGTTCTTGACGCCCTTCCTCAGCGCGATGTAGCTCAGGACCGTGTCCGTGTAGCCCATCAGGTGATCCTCTGCCAGCGCCATGAAGTTGACGTCATTGTCGATGAACACCGGAATGTTCAGTTTCTCTTGCAGGATTCCGCGCAGCGGCACTTCTTTCCATTGGGGAAGGTTCTGACCGGATATTGTTATGGTATCCCCTTTCAGGAAGGCGGGGACTCCCAATCCCATACCGACAATCTGGCCGATGTTCTTCCCAACACTTTCGAGCATTCGTTCGATCTTTCCTACCACAACAGATAGCGCCTTCTCCGGTTTGACGAGATCTTCTTCCTGCAGTGTTGAGGTCTCTGAGTGAATAACCGACCCATCTAGCTCGCAGAGGGTAATGTTCAGCTCCGGAAGCTCCAGGTCGCCTCCTATGGCATAGCGAGCGGCGTTGTTGAACGCAAAGAGTTCAGCGCGCCGTCCACCTTCGGACGGCCCATGTCCGTTGCGCATCACTAGATCCTTGGAAAGGAGGCTTGCGATCGCCATCTCAACTGTCGGGCGGCTGAGGTTGAGGGATTTACAGAGGTCGTTCCTTGTAAGGGGAGACCGCTCTTTCAACGCAAGCAGGACACGAATGACGTTGTTCTCTCTCACCTTCTGCGTCGTAACGGCGTCGTGTGGCATATGCCCCTTCTGCAATGTATTCGCTGTACATTTTACAACGATCTTTTGTAAAAGAATCTAACATTACTCTAGCACAATCGCCACCGATAGTCAAGAGGAAGGGACAAAACAACGACGCCAAGCGGCCTGCGTTGATCGGTCGTGTCCTTTGACGTGCGTATTGTCGGTTCTCTCTAGCTCAAGAGTGGAAAATACGCCCTTGGATCCGGTCATCTGTTGTTGCCAATGCCTGCGAGTGGGCGTACACTTCCAGGAAAACCACCATGGATAACACTTCACGTTAGAACGTCTACAACGAGGTATCACTCATGAACACACTGTTAATACTTGGTATAACACTCACCACGGGGATCATACTGGGGGAGCTGGGAGAGAAGCTGGGATTTCCCCGTGTTACAGGGTACATCCTAGCAGGCGTTCTGCTCAATCCTGAGGTCTTTCACATTGTGCCAGTCTCGTTTGTGCAGGCATCGGAGCCGATCACAAATGTCTCTCTTGCTCTCCTCACGTTCTCTGTTGGTGGCACACTTGCTCTTGGTCCGTTGAAGGAACTTGGGAAGGGAATCGCATTCATCGCGCTGGGAGAGGCGGAGCTTGCTGCGTTCATGGTGACAATTGGCTCCTTGATCGCACTTCCTTTTATCGCTCACATTCAAGGTGCAACGTTCATGGCGACATACCTGCCATTGGGCCTTCTGCTTGGTGCGCTCGCTTCTCCCACCGATCCATCGGCGACGCTTGCGGTCATGCACCAGTACAAGGCGAAAGGACCAGTATCATTCACTGTCATGGGGGTTGCTGCACTCGATGATGCCCTCGGAATCATGAATTTCAGTGTTGCCACCGCTCTTGCTGCTGTGTTCAGTGCGAATACGTCTCTTCAAGTCGGATCGCTCCTCACACCGCTCGGGCTCATAGCTGCATCGATCGCCCTTGGTGTGGCTTGCGGACTACTGTTTCACTTCGCCACCAGTGTATTTCGTAATGCTCCCGAGGGCTTGCATATCGTTATCATCCTCGCCATCCTTTCTCTCTGCTACGGCATCGCCAGCCTACTCGACCTCGACCAGTTGCTGGCCACTATGACGGTGGGGATCACGGTGGTCAACTTCGGACGACAGCGTGATCGCATCTTCCGCCTCATCGAGGACTACGCTGAGCCGCTCGTGTTCGTCCTCTTTTTCACGATCAGTGGCATGTACCTTGATTTCTCGGTTTTGGTCAAGTTCCTCCCGCTTGTCTTGCTCTTTGTCGTCTTTCGCGCTATTGGCAAACTCAGCGGGACGTTCGCTGGGGCGAGCTTGGCCCACGCCACGCACACAGTGCGCAGATACACGGGTTGGGGTCTCCTCCCGCAGGGAGGGATCGTTATCGGTCTCGCACTCATCATGCGGCAGAACCCGGCGTTCTCCAATATCAGCAACATCATTGTCAGCGTGACGATCGGGGCGACGGTCATTCACGAGCTGATCGGGCCGATCACCTCAAAACTGGCGCTACAGAAGGCAGGAGAACTCCCCGATTTCGGGCACCACACAGAAGGGCAATAGTCGTATGCCAAAACGAGCATTCCTCCCTTAATTCTGCTATACTGGATGGACAAGGAGGGAAGAAATGACCAAACAACTCTATCTGGCGGTGTTGATCATAGGGGTCTTCTGCTTGCCTGTCATCGGCACCGACGGACCCGCTGTACTTTCACCAAACACGAGTGCATACTCCGCCAGCGAGCTTGCGGCGTTGCAAGCGCAGATAAGCAACTTGCAGGACATATTGAGCGACTACGCTCTTGGATCTAAACGCTACTTCTCCACGACTGAATGGATGAGCCAAGACTTTGCCGCCTACACCGCGGGAGTGCTCGCCTCAAGAGGTTACACAACCCGCCTTGTTTCTCAGGAAGGATGGCCAGAGGGCGAGCATGTCTGGGTGTTAGTGGGTGTTCCCCTACCGACACGCATGGCGTGGGTCCCAGTAGAGGCATCACCCGCGCTGGGCAAGTCTCAGAAGATCCTTGGGCATGTGCCGAGTTTCGTCGATGCGGGTGGCCAGATGTGGTTTGAGAAGGAGTACGTGAGGTTCGCCTCGGAGGTTTCCCTTCCGGAAAACGCTTCGCCAGTCGCGTCCATCCGCGTGGTCCCGACACACAGCCTCGTAGGACAGGAAGTCACGTTCATGGCTCTTGCTTCCTACGATCCCGACGGGGAGATAGTGAGCTACAGTTGGGACCTGGGAGGGATGGAAACCTCGAATCGATGCACAATCCGTCATGCCTTCACACAGGCTGGCACGTACAAGATCGAGCTATCGGTGGTCGACTCGCGCGGGAAGAC
Organism: Candidatus Bipolaricaulota bacterium; assembly: GCA_021159105.1. Taxonomy (GTDB): domain Bacteria; phylum Bipolaricaulota; class Bipolaricaulia; order UBA7950; family UBA9294; genus M55B144. Next base: position 16,745 of record JAGGSM010000028.1, on the reverse strand, counting down.
CGTCGTGGCGAGCATCGATTACAAGGTGAGGGCGATAAAGGAACAGGGAAATGGTTCTTCAGACGGTGGGTGCGGCTGCGGGGGCTAGGTAGATCTGTCAGTCAGTCCAAGGTGATTTCAGAGAAAAGGGCCCCGCCAGTTTGGCGGGGCCGCTTTTTGCTACTGGTCCGTATTGCTCTTGTCTATGTTATCCAGCTCTTTTTGGATGTTCTCCAAAGCGATCTTGAGCTCATCGGCCTGGGCGCGTAGCGCGCTTGCCCGAGCCTGTGGATCAGTGTTGTAGACGGGTGGTGCGTATACGGCACCGTATCCCCAGCCGATACCTCTTCCATAGCCACGGCCGAAGCCTCCACCCCAACCGCCGCCACGGCCGAATCCGCCACCGCGTCCGCCCCAGTTGTTCATGTACCCTGGGACAGGACTTCCACTGCAGTATCCCAATCCACGACCGGTTCTTGGGCCTAGGCCCCGCGGTCCTGTGCGATCTCCTAATGGCATAATCCACCTCCATTACTATTTATAGCATATGCACAGTATATGTCGAAGAGGGGGCTATGTCAAGCCGGATCGAGCAAGGAATTATCAGGCTCGGTGTGATGCCCGCGCTACGACGTGCTGCATGATCATCGTCGTCGTCATCGGGCCAACTCCTCCCGGGACGGGGGTGATCAGCCCTGCGAGTGGGGCAACTCCTTCGTAGTCGACGTCCCCGACCACGCCATCCTCGGTCGCGTTTATCCCGATATCGATCACCACCGCGCCCTTCTTCACCATACTGGGAGTTATCAGGTTAGGATGCCCAACAGCGACACACAGCACGTCAGCGCTTTTCGTGTGCTGCTTCAGGGAACGTGTCCTTATGTGACAGACGGTGACCGTCGCCTGCTCGGTGAGCATAAGGAGGCTGAGCGGCTTTCCAACAGAGAGGCTATCGCCGACCACGACAACATTAGCACCTGCCAGCTGCACGCCCTCTTCCAGGAGGATCTCCATCACCGCATGCGCTGTCGCTGGAAGAGCCTCTCCAGCCGTCTCCTGCAATTGGCGGTAGCTCTCAGCGCTTGCACTGGCAACGATCAGTGTCCCGAGGCTCAGTGGGGTGATCCCATCGACGTCTTTGTCCGGTGAGACCGACCGCGCGACAGCATCGCGCGAGATGTGTTTTGGGAGGGGCATCTCGACGAATATGCCATCGATATGTGGATCATTGTTCAGATCATCGATCTTCCTGAGTAGCTCCTCCTGCGACACCTGCGCTGGTAACTCGATCCCTGCGTACCCGATCCCGAGCTCTCTTGCGAGGCGGCCCTTGGCGCGGTAGTAGAGCCGTGCCGATGGATCGTCGCCAACGATGATCGGAGCGATTGTGGGCGTGATCCCGCTTTCGGCCAATCTTGCCACTTCCTCTCGCAGCGCTTCCCGACGTCTGCTGGCGATCGCTCTTCCGTCGATAATTGGCAATCCATCCCTCCTCTTATTCTCCCAGCTTGATCTGGGTTGAACTGGGGGCGTAACGCAGTATCGCCTCTGGGAAGGCAAGGATCGAGGTGTAGACCCACACCTGTCCGCTGCGCTGCTCTATCCCTACCCGCAGGCAGTCGTAGAAGTCGTGGAACAGGCCGAAGCGTGGGGCCACGATCGTTTGCGCCTCGACATCGAGTTTTCCCCCTAGGCTGATCCCCCAGGCCTCACCGTACATCATCTGCGCATCCAGGGTGAGGTTGGAGATCTCCACGTGGTTCAGGTCGAACTCTCCTACTAGAGAGAGCTTTGCATCGCGCGATGATCCTGCTTGCAGCTTGACCGTTGCCACCTTGAACCTTCCTCCCGTCACATCGTAGGGCAGATCCCACTGCACGCTCATGTCACCGGACTTCGCGCTCCCGGATAGGTCGATATCGGTGAACTGGGCCGCCGTGACGTTGTAGCCTGCTAAGAGGGAGAGCTTCGCCCCTGGAGACCAATCAGCGCGCAGTTGGAGCGGATCGAATGAGGCGCTGACGAAATCGACCCCGCCGCTCACCCGCAGTGCCAGGTCGCTCCCCGTCGCGAAGCTGAACGTGAGGTGGTTCTTTCCCACCAGGTGATCGAAGGCAAACGGGCTCTGTCCGTTGATCTCCTGGTAGGCATACGATAAGGCCATCCCTGGTCGCGAGACGGAGAGGGAGAGAGAATGCGCCTCGCGGCGACGGGCCGAGGCAAGCGCCTCATAGCTCGTCAAGCGGAGCGATCCGCTCGGTTTCAGTGTGAACCCGAGGAACGTGATCGGCGTCACGCTGACGGTGAGCGCGCCGTCCGCGCGCATGGACGATCCGATCAGTTCCTCCCCCTCCCACTCGCTGTACCAGCCGATGCTTATTCGTGGGGTGAAGGAGAGCATTCCCCAGGTGAGCGCCGAGCGAGCAAGAGCGAGCTCGGGGAGGCGCTCATCGATGCGCAGTTTATCGTCCTCCTCCGTTCTGCTGCGGGAGGCGGAGATGGACGCGGTCCACTCGTCGATCGGCCCACTCGCCGAGGAGGAGAAGGTAAGGGCGTGCGCCTCGCCCTCCTCGCGGTAGGAGACGTTTCCCGTCATCCTCCAGTCGCCAGGAAGATCGGCGGTGTGTGACAGGGAGAGCTCGAGCTTCCTGTCCCCGACTACGGCTGGGAAGTAGTAGACCTTCAGCGATCCGTGCTGTCCGGCAAGTGCATAGCGCAGGACGGCCCCCAGGCCAACCTCCTGGAAGCGGCTGAAGTAGTCGACCAGGATAGCTCCATAATTGTCCTTGTTCAGGTAGAACGGTAGGTTCCACTTGAAGAACCAGCCGTGCGTGCCGCTGTTCCCGATCGCTGGAAACAGCGGGCTGTCAAGCGTCTCCTTGAGCGGCTGCACGTAGACTGGGAGCCAGAATACGCCGAGGCCGAATGAACGCACGGTGAGGTTGAACGCCACGATCAATTGATCGGGATAGAGGATAAGCCTGCCCGTATCGATGGAGTAGGGCTGCGCGAGCGCCGCCCCGCCACAGCAGTCACAGGTGGACAGGGTGGCCTCGGTCATCTCGACGCGGGCCAGTGTCCCATCGTCGTTGTAGGTGATTGTGCCGCGGTCTCCGCGGTAGATGAGGGTGTGCGTCTCCCCGTTGGAGTTGACGAAGCTGCTCCTTCCGCTGAAGGCGAACGCTGTTGCCCTCTGCGTGCTCAACGAGCCGTCCGCATAGGAGAGAGTGGCCTCGATCCTCTCACCGTACAGGCTGAAGTCATCCTCAACCTCGAGCTTCACGCTCCCGCTCGCTTCCAGCCGCCAGTCATCCCCCTCCTGCTTTGTCACGGTGGCCTCGTCTGCTGAGAGGACGGTCTTTCCGTAGATCAGGTGCACACTGCCGCGTGCCACCACGTGATGGTGATCCTTGGAGATGGTCAGGGAGTCGCACCTTATGTCGAGCGATGAGGCCTGGCTCTCCGTCTGCACTGGATCGTTCGGCACTGAGGTGAGTGGTTGAACCTCTTGTCCGAGCGATGGGAGCCCGATTGCGATCAGGATGAGAAAGAAGGGAAGGATCCTTCGCAGGTGTCCCCACATCGATGCGCGATGGAGGCGGTCGAGGCGGAGGAAGAGGAGCACGCCGATCGCCCCGAAGATGATGTCTGGGAGCCACGCCCCGAGCGGTGGCGAGATGATCCCCCGCCGCCCGAGGGTCTGCGTCCACAGCAGTGCCCCCTGGAAGAAGCCGACCAGGACGAAGCCGATGACGATCCCCACCGCCCGGCTCCGCCAGCCGAAGATGAGGCTGGTCGCTCCGCCGAACAGGACGAACACGATCGTCGCCATGGGCATCGCGACCTTCAGATTGCACTCCACGATGAGGTCATCGACCGCGCTTCCGCTCCTGCGCAGCAGGGCGATCTGCTGGCGCAGCTCCCCGATCCTCATCTCCGAGGGGGATCGCGATCCGAACAGGAAATCCGCCCCGATCTCCCCCGTTGCTATCTCGAGGGAAGAGAAGCTCCCGCTGTAGATGAGCGTCCCGTCGTGATCGTAGCCGTACACCTTTCCCTCATCCAAGGTCCAGGCATCCCCCTGCCACCGGCCGGTCTTGGCCGTTAGAATGGTGACAGCTGATTTTGCCTGCGGGAACAACTTGCCGGTGACATCGTACACGAGGACCTCACTCAGCGTGCCAGTCTTCTCGTCGTAGCTGTGCACGTAGAAGAACTCCCCTTCCTGCCCCTTGAAGAAGGTGTTGGCGCGCACGTGCGGCACGCCTCCGCGGAAGATGATCCCCCGCAGGGTCTGCTGGTAGAGGTGCTCCGATGAGGGGACAGCCCAGTTGTAAAGAGCGAAATCCGCCGCTGCGATCAGGGTAGCGGCGATGACGAGCGGGAGGAGGAGCCGACGCAGCGAGATCCCCGCCGCCTGGAAGGCGATTACCTCCCTGTCGTGCACCAGCCGCCCCAGCCCGAGAAAGGTGGCGAACAGGCCGCTCACCGGGAGGGCGAGGACGAGCAGGCTGGGGAGCTTGAGCAACAACAGGTGCACCAGAGCGCCTATCCCAACGCCCCGGTCGACCATGAGGTCGGACAGAGAGAGGATCAAGTTGAGGAGGATGAACAGCAGCAGTCCCCCCACTGAGATGAGAAACGGTCCAATCATCTCGGAAAGGATGTATCGGTCGCTGCGCTTCATGATCATTATCAAAGGATGATACGCGAAACAAGGCTCACTGCCCAACGGGAATCGATAGAGCTCATCTGTCGCCTCAGTCCTCCCATTGATCGCCTTTGTGCGATGAGGTATATTGGAACGATCGCGATGAACAAACTCATGTATGTGGAGACCTGGGGCTGCCAGATGAATATCCACCAATCGGAGGGGATTGTTGGCGTCCTTGAACAAGCTGGATTTACCCTCACTGACTCGCTCGCCGATGCTGACCTCGTCATATTCAACACGTGCATGGTCAGGCAGAAGGCCGAGGAGAAGGTGTACGGCCGCATCGGCGCTGTCGTCGAGCAGAAGCGTGTGCGCGATGTCATCCTCGGGGTCGGCGGCTGCCTGGCGCAGGTGCGGGGCGAGGATCTCCTGAAGAGGTTCAAGGCGATCGATTTCCTGTTCGGATCGAGCGATCTCGCCACGATACCGAAGATCGTGCGTCGGCTGGAGGAGAGGAGAGGCGATAGGGTCAGCCACATCATCAGGCCGAGCGGGATCGATGAGGTCCCTCACAACAGGAAGAGCAAGGTGAGCGCGATGGTGACCATCACGCAGGGCTGCTCGAACTTCTGTTCCTACTGTGTCGTCCCCTTCGCGCGTGGACCGCTCAGGAGCCGTGAGCCACAAGCGATCCTGCACGAGGTGGAGGAGGCCGTGCGCGAGGGCTACCAGGAGGTCCTTCTCCTGGGACAGAACGTGGATTCGTACGGGACGGATGCCCCGGAGTACGGTAGTTTCGCTGATCTCCTTGAGAGGATCGCTCGCACTGGCGTGGCGCGGATTCGCTTCACCAGCTCACACCCCAAGGACATGTCGGTCGGCGTGCTGGAGACGATCGCTGCGCACGACAACATCTGCAACCATATTCATCTTGCTTGTCAATCGGGGAGCGATCGCATCCTGTCCGAGATGAACCGGGGCTACACGCGGCGCGAGTTCCTCGCAATCCTCGCCGAAGCCCGCCGCCTGATTCCAGGGATCAACGTGACGACGGACCTGATCGTCGGCTACCCTGGGGAGACTGAGCAGGACTTCGAAGAGACGCTCGAGCTGATCGAGAGTGCGAGGTTCGGATCGATCTTCGTTGCCATGTACTCTCCGCGCCCCCTGACGATGAGCTCTCGCCTGGAGGACGACGTGCCGCCGGGAGTGAAGAACGAGCGCTTGCACCGCGTCCTCGATCTACAGCGGGGGATAGCAATTTCGCAGAATCGAGAGTATATTGGTAGAGAGGTTAATGTGCTGATAGAAGGGAGGACGCGGGATGATAAGCCGTACGGACGGACGGACGATCACCGCACAGTCGTGATCGATGGGGAAGGGAAAATCGGGGAGTTTGTCTTCGTGTCCATTGATGATGCAACAACAGCCGCGCTGATCGGAAAGCGGGTGGATTCTATGGTTCCACAAGGAGCACAATGATCATTACAGTCACACCCAATCCAGCGGTCGACAAGATCTACTGGGTCGACCAGCTGAAGATGGCACGGGAAACGCAGGATGAGTTCCTGACGCGAGCCAGAAGGAGCGATACATCGGCGGGCGGGAAGGGGGTCAACATGAGCATCTTCCTATCTCGCCTGGGAGTGGAGAACGTGGCGATGGGGTTCGTCGGCGGTCATGTCGGTCACGTCGTCGTGCGCGATCTGCGCGATGAAGGGGTGACGACGAACTTCGTGTGGGTGAACGGGGAAACGCGCACTAACGTGATTGTGCTCGAGCACGGTCATGAATACGTCCCGATAATGATCAATGAGCCCGGCCCGGCCATTAGTACGGAAGAAGTAGCCCGTTTCCTCCGTCGCTATAAGCGGATGCTCAACCGAGCCACGTGGGTCATCCTCGCGGGGAGCCTCCCTCCCGGAGTCGACGGGGACATGTACCGTGTCTTGGCGAGCATGGCAAGAGAGGCGGGAGCGAGGGTGGTAATCAGCGCGGAGAGAGACGCGCTGGCGCGTGGACTCCTCGCCGCGCCGTACATCATTAAGCCAGATATCCGCGTAACACCGGTCGTCGATAACCACCCCATTGGCACACGCAGCGAGATCATCGATGCTGGAAAGAAGATCGTTGCCGATGGTACGGGCATAGTCATCGTTTCCCACGAAGTAACGGGCGACATCGCGATTACCGCGGATGGGGTGTGGGAGATACACGCCCCCGCAAAGACGACCGAGTTCAAGAACTTCGTCGGGGCGGATGACGTGCTGCTCGCTGGAATCGTGCACATGCTCAATAAGGGTGAACGCCTGGAGGATGCACTACGCTTTGGCATGGCGGCAGGGATGATAAGCGCGGAGAGCGAAGCGAAGATCTGCTCAGACATCGACCGGATCGAGAAGCACATGGAGACAATCTCCATCAACAAGCTATAACAGGAGGCTCCCGAAATGAAGGTTCGCGACATCATGACTAAGGACCTGACATCGTGTGAGAAGGACGTATCGATACGCGAATTGATCTTTATCCTCGATAGCGCTGGTGTTCCCAATATGCCGATCGTCGATGAAGAGGACAAGGTCATCGGCTTCATATCGGAGAAGGACATCATCAGGGCGTGCCTCCCGGGGTATTTTGACATGCTTCACACGGCCTCATTCATCCCCGACATGAATCAGATCTCCAAGAAGCTGGAGCAGATATCGAATGACCCGGTCAGTAAGTACATGCAGAAGGACATGGTCGTGGTCAGCGAGGACGATGATGATCTGCAAGCGGCAGAGATCATCATCAGGAAGAACATCAAGAACCTCCCCGTCGTGGATAAGTACGGTCGACTGGTGGGGCAGGTGAAGAGGATCGATCTCCTCCGGCACCTCGTCTGACCAGATGCAGCTTCCCTGGAAAGAGCTCGGCCTGGAAAGGGTCCTGATCGTAGGCCAAGAAGGACCGGTCCTCTTCCTTTCTGGGGAGCGCGCCGCTGCGGATGAGGCAAGAGGTGAAGGGGCCCTTCGCGTCGCCTACGAGAGGCGCGATGAGGCGGTGAGCCTTCGTCTGCTAGGGCGAACGCTCCTTCCAACGCTCGCCGATCACTCGCTTGCAGGGCTGTGTGACTACTATGCTATAGAAGAGGGAGACAGCGCCAACAGGCTGTTCTCCCTTTTTTCTTCGTTGATCGCGGGCTTCCTGCGTCTATCCCCAGACCTTCTCACCCTCCTTGCGCAGATCCTCTCCCCACCGCACAGTGATCTGATGCAGAGCATGGTGCCGTTTGCCCATCTGGAGGAGGAAGAGACCGGTAATGTGGCCGATCTCCATCAGGACGTTCCGCGTGATCTCAGCCTTGATGTGCTCCTTGCACCGGATGGACCGCTGGCCGCTGATCTCCCCGGGTTTGAGCCGCGCGCGGGACAGGAAGAGATGGCGAGGAGGGTGCATAGCGTACTAGAGACTGGGGGGACGCTGATAGTCGAGGCTGGTCCGGGTACTGGAAAGACCTTCTCCTACCTCATCCCCGCCCTCATCCATCTGCGCGACCATGAAGGGGGGAGGATCGTCCTGTCTACCCGCACGAAGCAGCTTCAGGAGCAGGTCTTTCACAAGGACATCCCCTTTCTCACCTCGCACATCCTACCATCGGCGCACGTCTCGCTCCTCAAGGGTAGGAGCAACTACATCTGCCTGCGCCGCTGGCAGATCGTCATCAGTGAGCTGATCGCGGGGCTCGATCGGGAGCTGCTCACCAGCCTGGCTCCCCTCGCCCGCTGGTTGTTCACCACCAACACCGGGGATATTGAGGAGAACACGGCCTTCCTCAGCGATCGGCGGGCAGCTGGCCTGTGGCGTAGGCTGTACGACGATCCGCACCGCTGCCTCGGACAATCGTGCCCGTTGTATGACGACTGCTTCTCTGTCGCCGCGCGGCGGCGAGCGCGTGGAAGCGACCTGGTTGTCGTCAACCATTCCCTCCTCCTCGCCGACCAGCAGAGCGATCAAGGGATCCTTGGTGACTACGATTGTCTCATCGTCGATGAGGCCCACGCCATGGAGACGGCCGCGCGGCAGGCATTCACGGCGACGCTCTCCGTGCACACCACGGACTCCCTCCTGCGGGCGATAGAACACCCCCTTCGCAACCGCAATGGCGGCTGGCTCTCTCGCCTGCCGTTCGCGCGAAGCGATGCGCGAGTGAGGAAGCTACACGACCTCCTTGCCACGCTGCGCACGGCGAACAGCGGCCTCTTCTCAACGATCGCGCACGGCCTACCGCAAGGCAGGGGAAGATCACCCGATCTGTCCCCGTTCGTCGAGCTGATGGGGGAGGTGGTGCGCGAGCTTGGAACACTGACTCGATCGATCGAGTCACTCGCTGATGCCGCTGATACGCCGGAGATTGTGCATGAGGCGGATGGCCTGATCTCCGAAGGGGAGGAGATCATGGCCGTATTCGGCCGTATCTTCTCCGATCCGGATGAGAACAGCGTCCATTGGTACGAGTTCGTACACGATGAGGTGTACCTTCACTCCTCCCCGTTGAGCGTGGCGCCGTTCCTGCAGAAGTCCCTCTACCCTCGCATCGCCTCTCTCGTGCTCACCTCCGCTACCCTCTCGCAGAGGGGGGACTTCACCTACCTAGAAGAGTCGCTTGGTCTGTCCGAAGCACCGGTCCCCATCGAGTCCGCTGTCGTCGCTAGCCCCTTCTCCTACGAGGATGAGATGAAGCTCGTCATCCCAGGCTTCCTCCCTCCGGTCACGCAGGCGGAGGAGTATGCCGCGGCGTTGGCCGAGAGCGCGCAGAGGATGGCGCGCGATGTGGGGCGAAAGATCCTCATCCTGTTCACCTCCTACAGGCTACTGCGCGCTGTCCACGATGCCCTGGATGATGATGTTCTCGTCCTTGCGCAGGGGATCGACGGGCCACGCAGCAAGCTGATCGAGCAGTTTAGGGGAGAGGACGGTCCTGCGATCCTCCTGGGAACGGACAGCTTCTGGGAAGGGGTCGACCTGCCGGGGGAGGCACTTGAGATCCTCATTATCACCCGTCTTCCCTTCCCCGTCCCCAGCGATCCAGTCTTCTCCGCGCTTGCCGACAGCATGAGCGAAGGGGGAAAGGACCCGTTCTACGACCTGTCGATCCCGCGGGCGATCCTTAAGCTGCGGCAGGGAGTGGGGCGGTTGATCCGCACGACCGCCGATCACGGGATCGTCATCATCACCGACCAGCGGATAGTGAGCAAGAACTACGGCAGGCTGTTCATCGAATCACTTCCAGTCGCGGCCCAGCGCGCCGGTAGCCTGGAGGACCTGATCGTGCTGACCAGGGACTGGTTCAACGCAAGGGGAGCGCTGGCAGAGCATGACCAGCTAAGCGATGTGGCAAATTGACTTTCTTCTGGGAAGGGAGTAGAATACTGAGCACAAATAAGGCTGCACCTCGATCCATCCACGTGAGTCCTGAACCTATGAAAGTTTCCGCAATAGTGCCTGCGTACAACGAAGCGTCACGAATCGGAGCTGTTCTAAAACCGCTTGTCAGCTCATCATCGGTAGACGAGGTGATCGTCGTCGATGATGGCTCTGACGATGGGACAGCCGAGGTGGCACAGGACTTTCCAGTGCAGGTAGTGAAATTGCCGGAGAACTGTGGGAAGGCAAAGGCGCTCGATGAGGGTGTGGTGCGAGCCCGTAACGATGTGCTCCTCTTCCTCGATGCGGACCTGGTCGGGCTGACGAAAGAGCATGTGGACAAATTCGTTCACTCTTACGAAGAGAGCGGCGTTGACATGGCGGTTGGCGTGTTCGCCAACGGCAGGAAGAACACGGATTTCGCGCAAAAGTTCAATCCCTATGCCTCTGGCCAGCGGATGCTCACCAAGAAATTGTGGGAGCGAGCGAAGGCCAACGTGCATGAGATGAACTACGGCATCGAGTTTGCCCTCTCCAAGCTGGCGGTGAAGGAAGGCTGGAGCAAGGAGAAGGTCAAGTTGGAGGGAGTGACACACGTCCTGAAGGAAGAGAAGAGGGGCTTCTCCAATGGTATGCGAGAGAGGCTCAAGATGTATGGGGACATGATCAAGTGGCTGTTTAAGAAGATATGATATTATGAAAATAGCAATAGGTTCCGATCACGCTGGATTCGAATTGAAGAGCGCTCTGCTGGGCTCTGTCCTCAAGGGGTATGATGTCTTGGACATGGGGACAGACTCTACACGATCGGTCGACTACCCAGACATCGCCAAGCCGGTAGCACAGGCGGTGGCGAGCGGGAAGGTCGACTATGGCATCCTCATCTGCGGCACAGGGATCGGCATGTCGATGGTTGCAGGCAAGGTGAGAGGCGTGCGTGCCGCGCGCTGCAGCGAGCCGTATTCCGCCGAGATGAGCAGGCGGCACAACGATGCCAACGTACTCTGCTTCGGCGCTCGCGTCATCGGGGTTGGCATGGCGGAGATGATAGTCGAGAAGTGGCTCTCCACGCCCTTTGATGGGGGACGCCATGCAAGGCGGGTCGGGAAGATAGAGTAAGCACTCTTTGCGCAAGTGGTAAGGATTGAGCGCAGCATTGAGATACGATGATGCGGGTATCGGTTGTTTAGGCTGATCCCCGGTCAAGTCCAACACGAGGAGTCCAACTGCCAGATGTTGATCCAATGGATTATCTTCCTTCTCTGTTCGCTGGCGATCGTCCTAGCGGGTGTGCGCCTGGCGAAGTACGGCGACGCCATCGGCAAGCACAGCGGGATCGGCCAGGGCTGGATAGGGCTTCTATTCCTGGCTACGATCACCTCCGTGCCCGAGCTGACAACGACCGTGACCGGAGCGACGATCGATGTTCCGAACATTGCCATCGGCAACGCCCTGGGAAGCAATCTGTTCAACCTGGCGATCGTGGCTGTGATGGACATCCTACTCCTCGGCAGCGGGCCCTTCCTGAGGAGGGTGAAGCCGTACCATGTGGTGAGCGGCGGCGCTGTGGTGCTGCTGAGTGGCCTGGCTATCCTCGGTATCGCCGTCTTCCCGCAGGCACAAGTGCTGGGGCTAAGCCCGATCAGCCTCGCTATACTGGGGCTGTACGTCTTTGCCGTCTTCCTCCTGTTTCGGGTGGAGAAGCGAGATGGGGTCCCGGAAGAGAGTGACGCGGAAACGATGACGATGGCGCGAGCGATCCTTGGATTCTCCGTCTCCGCCGTGGTGATTGTCGTAGCGGGCATCTTTCTCATCCACGCCAGCAAGAACATCGCCAGTGGGTCGGCCCTCTCTGGGTCGTTCATCGGAGCGATCCTCGTGGCGATCGTGACATCGCTCCCGGAACTGGCGACCTCGATCGGCGCGCTGCGCATCGGGGCGTACGATATGATCATGGGAAACCTGTTCGGGTCAAACATGTTCAATATTCTGACAATATTCTTCGCCGACATCGCCTTCCGCCGTGGTTCCATCTTTTCGGGACTGGGGGCGCAGGCGCCGAATCAGCTGCTGATCGCCACCCTCGGGATCGTTATGGCGACGATGGCGGTGATGGGGATAGCGTATCGCTCGAAGAGGAAGGTATTGGGGATAGGGATAGATTCGTTGTCTCTTCTGGTCGTATACATGGTAAGCGTGGCACTAATTGTCTTTCGTGGAATAGATCTTTAAGGTGGTGGTCAGTATGGAACTGAGTAAACTGAGGATGCAGAGCCTGGAACAGCTGCAAGAGTTGGCCAAGACCTACAAGGTGAGGAACGCCATGCAGCTGAGTAAGGAGGACCTGAAGAGGGCGCTCATGATCCAGCTGGCAAGAGCGGGGAAGCTCGTCTTCGATGGTGGGGTGCTGGAGATCCTGCCGGACGGGTACGGCTTTCTGCGCAGCAGCAACGGCATGCCGGATCGGAACGATACTTACGTCTCTCCCTCGCAGATCAAGCGCTTCGGCCTGCGCGACGGGGACACGATCACCGGGGTCATACGCGCCCCGAAGAACGACGAGCGCTACTTCGCCCTGGTCAAGGTAGAGGCGGTGAACGGTGCTCCTCCTGAACAGTCGCGTCGGCGTCCCAACTTCCGCGAGCTCACGCCGCTTCATCCATCGGAGCTGCTGAGCCTGGAACACGATCCAACCGATGTCTCAACGCGCATCATCGACCTGTTCTGCCCAATCGGAAAAGGGCAGCGCGGGTTGATCGTCTCCCCCCCGAAGGCGGGGAAGACGACCCTCCTCAAGCAGATCGCGCGCGGGATCAACGCCAACCACCCTGACGTCAAGCTGTTCGTCCTCCTCGTGGACGAGAGGCCGGAGGAGGTCACCGACTTCAGTCGCTCGATCGATGCCGGAGAGGTGGTCGCGGCCACGTTCGATCAGGAGCCGCGGCATCACACGCGTATCGCCGAGCTGGTGACCAACCGCGCCAAGAGGCTGGTGGAGATGGGACAGGACGTGGTCATCCTCATGGATTCGATCACCCGCCTGGCGCGCGCCTACAACCTCTCCGTCCCGTCATCCGGGAAGCTCCTCTCTGGAGGGATGGACCCGACAGCGTTGTACAAGCCGAAGGAGTTCTTCGGAGCAGCGCGGAACATCGAGGAAGGGGGGAGCCTGACGATCATCGCCACCGCCCTCGTCGACACCGGTAGCAAGCTCGACCAAGTCGTGTTCGAGGAGTTCAAGGGGACGGGGAACATGGAGCTGATCCTCGATCGAAACCTGTCCAACAAGCGGATCTACCCGGCGATCGATGTGGAACAGAGCGGAACGCGCAAGGAGGAACTTCTCGTCCCGGCCAAGGTATTGAATCGAGTGTGGATTCTGCGTAAGATGATGAGTAACTTGAACGATACGCAGCAGGCACTGGAGTTTGTGAAGAGCAAAATGGAGGCGACGAAGGATAACGAGCAATTCCTTGAGTTGATGAGCAGTGACTAACAAGAAACCGATTCGCAAAGATCGAGTACTGATTGCACTCCTCGTTCTCGTGGCCATTATCCTGATCCCGATCCTGATCAGCTCCGGCGGGAAGAAGGAGCCGACTAACACCGTTTCGACACCGCAGACCAGCACGGAATCGGATAGCCTGCCCGTCGTCTCACTCACTCCACCCTCCGATGAAGCGACCACCGACACCTCGCCGAGCACGGATACGACCAGCGAGACACCCGCTGTTTCGACGACCACGGAGCCGACCACTGTATCGGAGCCGGCGGACAGGTCAGGGATAATCACCCACGTTGTAGCGAGCGGTGAATCGCTAGAGGACATCGCTTCCCAGATGGGAGTGACGACGGACGAGCTACTGGCGGATAACGGCCTCGTCTCTGCAAGTGAGGTTATCGCCGGAAGGACAATGTACGCGGCAGCGGGTGGGTTGGTGCACGTGATCAAGAGAGGTCAGACGTTGACCGATATATCCATCACCTACGGCGTCTCGGTGGAGAAGATAGCACAGGAGAACGGGATCAGCGACCCTGGGAAGATCAACGCCGGTCAACGGATCGTCATACCGGGGGCGAACACCAACCTGTGGAAGACGGTCATCCGCCTTTCCCACGGCCAGGAATCGCGGTTCATCTGGCCGTTGGAGGGTAAGGTTACCTCCCCGTTCGGCTGGCGCATCCACCCCGTCTTCGGGACTAAGCAGCATCACAACGGGATCGACATCGACGTGCCTGAAGGGACAATCGTACATGCAGCCGCCCCAGGGACAGTGCGTCAGATCTACAATGACCCGGAAGGATATGGGACCGCTCTCGTCCTCGAGCACGCTGATGGCTACCTAACCGTTTACGGACACCTCTCGAGCGTCCTCGTCAGCGTGGGGCAGTACGTCGAGGTGGGCCAACCAGTCGCGGAGTCGGGCAACACCGGCGTCTCCACCGGCCCTCACCTGCACTTCGAGGTGCGGCACGGGGAGTTCCCGATCGATCCGCAGCGCTACTTGCCGAGCTAGATGGAGCACTTCCGCATCCGTGGCGGCCTCCCGCTATCTGGCACAATCCACATCTCCGGGGCGAAGAACGCCGCCCTGCCAACATGCGTAGCTTCCCTGCTGACGGATGACCCGGTGAGCATCGATCGCGTCCCTCATCTGCGCGACGTGAGGACGATCCTCTCCACCATCTCATCCCTCGGCAAGCAGGTCACGCGCAGGGGGCATACGGTGGAAATAGTGAGCGGCGGGAGGATCGACTACGAGGCGCAGGCGCAGTTCGTGCAACAGATGCGCGCTTCCTTCCTCGTCCTCGGACCGCTGGTCGCCCGCCTGGGACGCGCTGTCGTCCCCCTCCCCGGTGGGTGCAGGATCGGCGCTCGTCCCGTCGACCTTCACCTGCGCGGCCTGCGTGCTCTCGGAGCTGAGGTGAAGGAGGAGGGGAGCAGGGTGATGGTCACTGCCAAGCGCCTGCGCGGAGCGAGGATCTCCCTTCCCACTCCGTCGGTCGGAGCGACGGAACAGATCATGATGAGCGCCGCCCTCGCCTCTGGCGAGACAGCGGTGCAGAATGCATCCTGGGAACCGGAGGTGGAGGATCTGGCGCAGCTCCTAGTGAAGATGGGCTCAGAGATCGAACACAGGGATGGTACACTCTTCATTCAGGGCAGGAGCGACTTGCACGGAGCGCGGCATGCAGTGATCCCCGATCGAATGGAAGCAGGGACCTACCTCCTCGCCGGGGCGATCACCCGCGGAGCGATCAGCGTGACTGGAGTCATCCCCGAGCACCTGAGATCGCTCCTCTCCCTGCTCGAAGAGACTGGAGGGGACATCGACCGGACCGAGGACTCGGTGAGCATAACGATGAACAGGAGGCCGCGGCCACTGAGCGTGAAGACGGCCCCCTACCCGGGGTTTCCCACCGACCTGCAATCACCGCTCGTCGTCCTCCTTGCCACCGCTGATGGCATGAGCACGGTGGAGGAGCGGATCTTTGAGAATCGGTTCACCTACGCGCGTGACCTGCAGCGAATGGGGGCGATCATCGAGGTGAGCGGGTGCGTGGCGACGATAACCGGCGTTCAGGAGCTTCATCCTGTGCAAGCGAGCGCCCCGGACATTCGGGCCGGCGCGGCGCTCGTCCTCGCCGCCCTGGCAGCAGATGGAGAGAGCACGATCAGTAACCTGACGCAGATCGATCGCGGATACGAGGCGATGGAGGAGAAGCTATCAAGTGTTGGAGCGCAAATTGAACGGATCGGCTGAGCGAACGATCCTCCCCGAGGATCGCCTGGGGGAGCGGGCGCGAGTATACGGAAGCGAGAAGGCGATTCTTGTTGCCCTGCAGCGGCCAGGAAGCTCGGTCGATGAGTCCCTGTCCGAGCTTGACTCCCTCGCCTCCACCGCCGGAATCCCGACCCTGCTCGAGGTGGTGCAGAGCAGGACGAGCCCTGACTCACGCTACTTCATCGGCAAGGGGAAGGTGGCCGAGGTGAAGGCGGCTGCGCACGAGCTCAATGCGGAGGTGGTCATCTTCGATGATGAGCTCTCACCGGCGCAGGCGAGGAACCTGGAAGAGAAGCTGAAGACGAAGGTGATCGATCGATCGCAGCTGATCATGGACATCTTCGCCCAGCGTGCGGCGACGAAGGAGGCGAGATTACAGGTGGAACTGGCGCAATTGCGCTACCTCCTCCCGCGGCTGCGTGGCTGGGGAAGCTCCCTCTCCCGCCTGGGAGGAGGGATTGGAACGAGGGGGCCGGGTGAGACGCAGCTCGAGCTGGACCGCAAGAAGATCAATCGCCGCATCCATACCCTCGAACGGAGGCTGAAGAAAGCCCGTGCTGAGCGCGATCTGCGCAGCAAGAAGCGCCGCTCCGGCGCTCTCCCGGTCATCGCCTTAATTGGCTACACAAACAGCGGGAAGTCGACGCTGCTGAACAGACTGTGCGAAGCGAACGTTCTCGTTGAGGACAAGCTGTTCGCTACCCTGACAACTACCGTCAGGAGGGGGGAGATCGGCTCGTCTCAGTCGGGGCTGTTCGTGGACACGGTTGGGTTCATCCGCAATCTCCCCCACCAGCTGATCCCTGCCTTCGCCGCCACCCTGGAGACGGTGAGGGAAGCCGATCTAATCCTGCATGTGGTCGATGCGTCACACAACACGCAAAACGCCAACTAGAAGGGCGTCGCCTGAGCCCTCATGC
>JAGGSM010000130.1 GCA_021159105.1 Candidatus Bipolaricaulota bacterium | reverse complement strand
CCGGTAGCAGCTGGTCTGCCACGTTAAGACACGACTCAACAGCACAACGTCGGGCACAGTGATCGCCAAGCAGCTTCTTTAACTGCTCTATTCTTTGGTTCCTTGTCGTTTCTTCGCCTGCCTGTGCCAGCGAGGCAGACAGGAGTGGGTAATGACCTCTAATGGCCGTTCATGCGGAAGTGATACCAAGAATTCACCACGAAGAGCACGAAGGACACGAAGAATGGAGATCCATGAGCTGTCGAATGCGGTAATTGTTGTGTAATATCAATAGCTTTCAAGCAAGATCAAGTGCTTTGTCCTCCTCCTTCGTGCTCTTCGTGTCCTTCGTGGTAAAGCAGTTCTACATCTCTGTCCGAGTCTTGGCGTTCGACCATTTCTCTTTAGTTACCCACTCGAAACGACAAGGAACCGCATGTTAATATCCTACTTCACTGCTTGCGCAGCGTTGACGCGGCCGAGGCCGTACCACTGGTCGCGGCCGGGTTTTCCGAGGTCATCACTGCTGTGGCGGATTATCGTCTCGACTCGTTGCACCGATGCACCGGGGTGCGCCTGCAGGATCAGCGCAGCCTCTCCCACGACATGAGGGCAGGCCATGCTCGTTCCGGCCATCCACGCCCAGCCGCCGGGGTAAGTGCTGAACACGAGGTCTAACCACCAGCCAGGGGTATCGTTCACATAGAGATCAGGGTCGATGTTGCCGCCCGGGGCAGCGTAGTCGACTCCGGTCCCGTAATTAGTGTAGATGTAGGCCGGCGTATCCAGGCTGACCGTGGGATCGTATGCCCACCCCTGCGGTCCGGTAGCGGAGATGGAGAGGGCATCGCCACACTCGGCGGGGATGCTGATCCAACTGGCATCGCCGGTCAGGTTAGCCGAATCGTTCCCGGCAGCGACGACAACGAGCGTCCCATTGCTCGAGACGTAATTGATCACGCGGGTGATCAGGTTTACCAGGTGCGCGATATCGTTGGCGCCGATCTTCGTCCCATCTTCGAACGTGATCCCGGAACGCGGGAGGTACGCACCGAGGCTCAGGTTGACCACTTGAGCGCCGATGGAATTGGCGTACAGAAGGCCGTTGAGCATCCAGCTGAAGTCACCGCTTCCCGTGCTATCGAGGACCTTCACCGCCACCAGCTCGGCGTCGGGCGCGACACCAATAGTGCCGTAGCCGTTGTGTGCAGCAGCGATGATTCCCGCCACATGCGTACCGTGTCCGGCTTCATCGTCGATGTACGGTTCGTAGGGCACAAACGATGTGGAGAGCGCAACGTTCACGTTTGGAGCGAGGTCGGGATGAGACGCGTCGATCCCGGTGTCGAGGACCGCTACGCGCACCCCAGTACCGGTGTAGCCAGCGTCCCATGCAGCAGGGGCATCGATCGCGTACATACTCCACTGATAAGCGTTGAAAAACCACTCATCGTCGCCGATGCTCTGCGTGGTCACTCCGCCCTGCACCGGGCCAGTTTGACCGGCAGGAAGGACCGTCTTGTAGTCCTCACCCGGAAGCCAGTCCAGCTTCACGTCGGGAAGAACGTACTTCACCCTTGCGGTGCTCGACATGTCGGAGACAAATGATGAAGCCTCCGCTGTAACAAGCACGGTTCCCACCTGAGCAAACTTCATCTTCACTTGACCGCCGGCGTTCGCCACTAGGCTATCGGTATTCTTAGGAAGATCATTCCCGTTGAACACAACAAGGTAGTCCTTTCCGGCGGGGTTGGCCCCCATCGGCTTGAGCGCATCCTTGGGAGCGAGGAACGTGTCGCAGCCTGAGATGAACAGCCCGACCAGTACCACCGCCACCAGCAACAACCATATTCTCTTACTCATGGCACCTCCTTAGTGCACACCCAGCGACCACCGCTGGGGAATATCACGGTCATTCTAGCACAGTCTAGACAACTTGTCTGGCTGTTGAAGCGTGGGGAGCGAGACACTCGTTGACACCTGGTCTACTATCAGGTAGCCTTCCCTTCTAGACTGTGGGCAAGGAGAGATGAAGATAAAAGTCTGTTCATATCTGGAAATACGGGGATTGGTCGATCAATCGGGAATCGGTGTGGCTACGAGGAACACCGTGCACGCCCTCAAAGCACAAGGGGTAGAGGTAACGACCGATCCACGGGGGGATTACGATGTCCTCCACCTGCAGTGGATCGGGCCGCGATCGCTTCACTACGCTCGCCTGGCTCACAGGCGGGGCAGGCCTGTCGCCCTCACGGTGCACACAACGCCGGAACTGATCGAGGGGGCGTTCACTATGTCACACGCGCTTGTCTCCCCGTATCGCGCCTACCTTCGCTGGTTCATGCGCCACGTCGATCTGCTGATCGCCCCATCGCAGCAGGCAGCAAACAGCCTGAACCCCCTCGCTCCGGACAAGCCGATCCACGTCTTCTCCGGGGGGATCGATCTCGATCGTTTCTCCTTCGACGAACGAACACGCCAGGAATACAGGAAGGTGCACAATCTCACACGCAAGACGGTCCTTTCGGTCGGGCAGGTGATCCCAAGGAAGGGGGTGAAGGAGTTCTTCGAGGTGGCACGGCTCCTCCCTCAAGTCGACTTCCTGTGGATCGGGCCACGCGTCAGTCCACTGCTCTTCTACAATCCGCGCTTCGAACGAGTGTTGAAGGCAAAGCCCGAGAATGTGAGGTTTCTCGGGTTCGAGCCGAATATCGAGCGGGCATACTGCGGCTGTGACCTGCTCTTCCATCCATCGCACTCGGAGACGCTGGGACTGGTGATACTGGAGGCGGCGGCGGTCGGTTTGCCCCTTGTCGTGCGTCGCCTCCCGGTATACAGCAGTTGGCTGAAAGATGGTGTCAACTGCCTGATGGGGGAGTCGCCAGAAGAGTTTGCAAGCGCAATCTCGGATATCATCTCCAGCAAAGGTCCAGAGGTGTCGAGTAGGGAGGTCGCCTTGCCGCACTCGCTGCGCACGGTCGGCCGCGGACTCATCTCTTCCTACAGGGAGGTCATCAAGTGAGCAAGAAAGTATTCGTGATCGGCCTCGATGGAGTCGGTTTCCCTCTCATCACCCCCTGGCTCGAAGCGGGAGAACTCCCTCACCTACGCGAACTGCTCGCAGAAGGGGCATCGGGGGAGCTGACAAGCGCCATTCCCCCACTGACCGGCCCAGCGTGGGCCACATTTCAGACCGGCGTTAACCCGGGAAAGCACGGGATCTTTGGCTGGACGAAGCGCCGCGGATACGACATAAGCGTGGTCACCGCAAGCGATATCCGCTACCCCACACTGTGGGAGCTGGCGAGCCAGAGCGGGCGCCGCGTGGTCAGCATCGGTCTTCCGATGACCTATCCTCCACGCGAGGTGAACGGTGTTATCATCCCCGGGATGCTCGCGCCGAAGAACGACAGGACCCCCTCCTTCCCACCGGACGCCTACGCCGATCTGCATAGAGCCGTTCCCGGATACCGCTTCTTCCCCGAGTGCTCACACCTCATCACCTTAGGGAGCAAGGTGGCTTCGCTTCGCGCCAGCGTGCGCGGCCGCACGGATGCGGCGGAATACCTCATGCAGAAGGAGGACTGGGACCTGTTGATGATCCACTTCCAGACGACAGACAAGGCGCAGCACGACATGTGGGGGCTGAAGAAAAACGAGCCCCTCCTCGATGTCTTTCAGGAGGTGGATAGAAGCGTGGGGCGGCTGGTCGATCGGGCGAGGAGAGCCGGGGCGACGGTGATCGTCCTCTCCGATCACGGCATGGGGCCGCAGGATTACACTTTCTCGATAAACACGTGGCTTGCAGCCAATGGCTATTTGAAGCTCAAGAGAGGAGCCTGGAGCCGCGTCAAGGAAGGGCTGTTCCGCCTGGGGCTCACGCAGCGCCGCCTGGCTCGGTTGGGGATGCTCTTCTATCCAATCGCTTACCGGCTCGGCGCGGTCGACTCCTTCTTCGATGCCGTGGGGGACAGCTGGCTAGCGCGGCTGGTCAACACTCTCTTCCTTTCGTTTGAAGACATAGACTGGGGGCAAACACGCGCCTACTCGCACGCCGATGTGGGACACATCCGCCTGAACCGCGTCGGCCGTGAGCCGCAGGGGATCGTGGGCAACAGCGAGGCTGAAGGGCTGACCGCAGAGCTGATGGAGAAGCTGCGCGGCGTGGTCAATCCTTACACAGGCGAGAGACTGTGCGGCGAGGTCATGCGCCGAGAGGAGGTGTACCGCGGGGAGATGCTGGAAGAGGCACCGGAGATCATCTTCCTTCCACGCGATCTGCGCACGCTGGGGAGCGGCGCGTCCGGGTTCTACTCCAACCGACTGTTCGATCGCGCACTGATGAGAGGAAACCACCGCATGCAGGGGATGATCAGCGCACTCGGGGAGCCGTTCAAGAGCGATTTTCAGATGCACAATGCCCGGCTCGTCGACGTTGCCGCGAACATTCTCTACCTCCTCGACTGTCCGATCCCAACCTACATGGACGGCACACTGTGGGAGGAGGCCCTCACGCCGGAGATGCTCGCTTCGCATCCACCACGTTACAGCGAGAATTCTCAGCCAAGAGACGTGAAGAAAGTAGAGAGAGATCGGGAGCAAGAAGCAGAACTCCAGCGCAGACTAAAGGGCCTCGGGTACCTGAACTGAGCTTGTATCCGACATTAATTATGCGCTAGTATGTAACATGAAGAAGGCGAGTAAGAAGGTGCTAAACATCACCCTGTCGCTCCTCCTGGGCGCAGTACTCCTGGGAGGGGTTTTCCACTATGTGGGATGGGAGAATATCTTAGAAGAAATACGTTCTTTGCGTGCGGTGGGGATACTGTCTCTGGCGGGAAACGTCTTTCTTACAGCGGTCACATGGGTTGTTGGTTGGTGGGTCCTTCTACGCGCGTACGGTATCGTGATTCCATTCCATCGCGTCATTGGAGCACGCCTTAGCGGTTTTGCCGTGAGCTATGTCACGCCATCGCTCTACTTCGGCGGCGAGCCAGTGCGCGCGCTGATCGTCGCTGATAGCTCCTCCGCACCGATTACTCGTATCTTCGCTACGATAGTCGTCGAACGGTTCCTGGGAGGTCTGAGTCTCATCTTCTTTATCCTTATCGGGGGGTTCTTCGCCTTTATGTCCCCGCAGGTGACGCACATCGAAAAGCAGGCAGTTCTAATCGGTGTACCGTTCATCTCATTCTGGATCATCATCGCTCTCATTGACTTTGCAGGAGACTTCAAGTGGATAAGCCGTATTATCCGTTCGCTTGGGCGAATCTTCACTCATTGGAAAGGGGGCCTCGAACGGGCGGCGAACAAGGTTGCTGAGACAGAGGATGAAGTCTACAACGCTTTTACCAAACACTGGAGAGCAACGCTCCTCTCACTGCTGATCCAGTTGGTATCTAATCTTCTCGTCTACGTCCGCCCACTTGTGTTCTTCTACTTTTCTTCCCATACGATACTTACGTTTCCCCAGCTTTCTCTCGTGTTTACACTTAATATTATTATGTCCACTGTGTTTTGGTTTACACCAGGTGGATTGGGAACCGGAGAGGCTGCCCTGATCGGCATCTTCGCCCTCGTCGGCATTGCAAAGGACGGAGCGGTCGCCTTCTCCCTCTCATACAAGTTCTTCGAACTGCTCGTGGTCGCCATCGGCTTGGTCTATGTGTCTCATAAAGGGCTCGGCCGCATGTGGCACCGCGTGCGGGGAAGCTCCCGTAACTCTGATTAGTCCTCCTCCTTGACAATGACCCTCCTCCGCGATATCGTTAACCTGTTAATGATTAATGGGTTGATAATAGGGAGGATCGGTGAATGGACTGGAATGAGGAGAATCCAAACGAGATGCCCCTCGCGCAACTGCTGGCCAATGCCTGTCGCCTGGCCACCTGGAGGCTGCGTACTTACATCGAGAGGATCGGGATTCATTCCGGGCAGGGGCGTGTCCTGGTGCATCTGCACGGGCAGGATAACGTGCCTCAATGGAGGATCGCGGAGGCGATGAACACCAGTCCAGCGGCGATAACGAGCATTCTCAAGCGGATGGAGCGCGACGGTTGGATCATAAGAGCAAGAGATCCAAACGACCAGCGCACGGTGCGCATAAGGATGAGCGACAAGGCAAGGGCCCTGGAAGAGAATGTTCAAGGTACCTTCATGCAGATCGAGGAAGAGATATCCGCGATCTACACGCAGGAAGAGAGGCAGCAGCTGCGCCATCTTCTAGTCAAACTGAGCAAGCGCTTGTCTAAGGATGATGAGAAAGGATAAAAGATTAATCAAGGATGCGTGAGGAGGCAAACATGAAGAGAGCAGCAAGTTTGATCATGATCGTGGGGCTAGTGGGTTTTGCTATCACTGCCTACGCCCAATCGAACC
Organism: Candidatus Bipolaricaulota bacterium; assembly: GCA_021159105.1. Classification (GTDB taxonomy): domain Bacteria; phylum Bipolaricaulota; class Bipolaricaulia; order UBA7950; family UBA9294; genus M55B144. Next base: position 14,775 of record JAGGSM010000130.1, on the reverse strand, counting down.
TGGACGAGTTCCCGCTCGGGACTACGCAGATGGTCTACCAGATAACAACCGAGGATATGGAGAGCCCGCAGGATCTCGACTTCACAATCGTGTCACGCGGAGACGATGACTACACCGTCTCCATGAGCATTGAAGCCAGCGGTACCGCCGATCAACTGCGCGGGTTCGGGTTCCTGTTCACCGGAGCGCAGATGTCGTACGCGGGAGGGGAGAACGTCAGCTACTCGCCACTGCAAGCGCTGATGGAGCAGCGGTCTCACCTGCAGGCAGGAAACGATTACATCCTCCCTGGAGGGGGATCGTTCAAGGACATCACCCTCGTTGAGATCGCCGGCGTGCAGTGCCTGCAGGGATCGTTCGTCGACCCATCCAACACGGACACACGGACGACGATGGCGTTCAGCGTCTCTGATCCGGTGTACATGTTCCCGTTCGTGCGCGTGGAGAAATCTCGCGACGGGGAGTGGGTTACCACCCTGCAGATGGAACTGACGCAGTACACATTTACCCCGCCGGAGGGCTAGCAATGCCGCTACTCGACTTGAGAGGCGTGACCAAGGACTACAAATTGGGAAAGACGGTCGTGCACGCCCTGCGCGGCCTCGATCTGCGCATCGAGAAGGGAGAGATCGTCGCCATCATGGGCCCATCAGGCTCAGGGAAGTCCACGCTGATGCACATCCTCGGATGCCTCGATGTTCCCACCTCAGGCGAGGCATCGATCGAGGAGTCACAGATCAGCTCGCTGAGCGAGAAGCAACTCGTGGAGCTGCGTGGCCACAAGATAGGGTTCGTCTTCCAGACGTTCAACCTGATGCAGACCCTGAGCGCTCAGCAGAACGTGGAGCTGCCAATGATCTTCCAGGGGATGAAGAAAAAGGAACGGGCTCAGCGAGCCACTGAGCTGCTGACCATGGTCGGATTGGCCGATCGGGTGAATCACCGACCGAACGAACTGTCTGGTGGGGAGCGCCAGAGGGTAGCGATAGCGCGAGCGTTGGCAAACGATCCGGAGATTCTCTTCGCCGATGAACCCACTGGGAACCTCGACTCCGAAAGCGGAGGAACGATCCTCGAACTGCTGAAGAGACTGAGCACGGAGTACGGGAAGACGGTGATCATCGTGACGCATGATCCGGATGCGGCGGCGATCGCCGAGCGGATCATTCATCTGCACGATGGTCGCGTGGTGGAGGAGGTGAAGAATGCTTAAGGATTTCTTCATGCTCGCGGCGCGCAGTATTACCCATCGCAGAATGCGGAGTTGGCTGACGGTGATCGGTGTGTTCATCGGGATCACAGCGGTCGTTGCATTGATTTCGGTCGGCCTCGGCCTCAACAAGACGGTTGAGCAACAGGTGGCCGGTGTCTTCGGCGTGGATACCTTCGTCCTCGTGCCAAAGGGGTCGTTCGGACCCCAGAGGCATGCTGGAGGCTCCTCAGATCAGTACGCACTTGACCTTGAATTCCTGAAGTCCATACCCGGCGTGAAGGTCGCGGCGGCAGTAAGACAACGCACCGGTTTTGTGCAGGGCCCGACAAAGGCGGATGGCACATCAACCCAGGGGTTCCTCCCGGTGATGGGCCTGTCCACGGAGCTGGTGAATGAGTTCGAGTCGTTCACCGGGAAACTCACGGTTCAGCCAGGGGGACGCTTGTTCCTCCCTGAAGATAAGGACGTTGCGGTGCTCGGGGCGGACACGGCGGAACGGCTCGAGGCGAAGGTAGGAGACACTCTCCTCATAGCTGGGGATGCAAATAAGGAATTGAATCTCACCGTTGTCGGGATCATGGCGCCGAACGATGAGGAGGCCTCAACCGGATCGAGTGGAGGCTTCTCTGCCGGGATGCAACCGGCTCAGAGCAAGGACACGATATACGTTCCCTACGATACGATGAGCCTGCTGTGGGGGGAGGCTAGCGATGTGCTGGTCACCCTCGTCCGCACGCAGCCCGGTGCCGACGTGGACGAGGTGGCGGATCGCGTCGAGAAGGAACTCAACGCGCGCGGCTCCGAGGTATCGTCGATCACGTACAGCGACATATCCGATGCCATTGGAACGATGACCACAACCGTGAGTGCGTTCCTCGCCGGGATCGCTGGGATCGCCCTCCTCGTCGGTGCTGTTGGTGTGATGAACACGATGTTCACCTCCGTCCTCGAACGGACGAAGGAGATCGGCGTGATGAAGGCGGTCGGGGCGAGGAATTCTCACATCCTGACCATATTCCTGATCGAATCAGGCCTGATGGGGTTTGTCGGAGGAGTTGTGGGAACCCTGGCCGGCCTCGGTCTGAGCGCACTGGCATCGATGTTCATCGGGCGCTTCTTCGGGGTGCAGATGGCGGTCGTAGCCAGCCCTGCTTTGATCCTGATAACGCTTGCCGGCTCGTTCTTGCTCGGCGCCTTCGCCGGTCTGTGGCCGGCATGGCGAGCATCGAAGCTACCGGTAGTTGATGCTCTGCGCTACGAGTGATATATCACGAGTGATGCATCACGACTGACGCGTCACTGGTAGACCTGAAATTGGTCCTTGGTAGTGAGGCTCGCTCCAAGCACGCCGATCAGCCCTCCCAGGACGATGCCGATCAGCGATCCGACAAGGCTGACCATGAGCACTCGTCCCGGGAGGAGGAGCCCGCAGGCGGCATGGATCGTCGCCTGCGGGTGGCTTAGAGCAAGGAAGTGCAAGGAATAAACTATCACTACGTGCAGCATCGCCGCTATGATCCCGCACAATACGCCAAGGGCAACTACCGGGGGCTGGAAGACAGACTCAGGCGTTCCGGCTAGTCTGAGGAGGTTTATCTCTGGCGAGAAGCGCTCCAGCAGAAGGAGGAAGGAATGCCGCGCCAGTGCCAAGCTGCCGGCGATGCTGATGATCAGGGCGATGAGCAGGCCGAGTGAGAGTGCCCTGGGAAGGGAGACGCGCGTTCCCTGCGCACGGTCGACTGAGTCGATGCTCATCACTCCGGATAGCGGCGCGATCGCCCGCTGCAGCGTCGCTGCCGAGGCGGAGTTCACCGCACGTACGATGAACACCCCACCGGCTCGATCGAACCCCAATTCCTGGGCAAAGCGATAGTTGATCGCCCTGGTCTCCGGCATGTCCCTGATCTTCACGTACAACGCCTGCACGTCGTCTGATGAGAGCTGCGGTGAGAGGTAGACGACCATCTCTCCCGGCGCTAGGGAAGGGGCGTTCCCCGCTCCTTGAGTATCCCCAAACAGGAAGAATCCGGAAAAGATGACCAAAGCCACGAGGAGAAGGCCAATGACGCCAAGGAAGAGCGCTCCGATCCGCCCGTTTATCGCTCCCAACAGGTTTCCAAACAGGAAGAAGAATCTACTCATGATCTCTCCTCCACCCGCCCGTCCGCCAGCTGTACGATCCGCGCAGACGCAAAGGCATTGGCAATGGCATCGCGAGCGGTCGCCAGTATCGTGAATCCCCGTCCGTTCAACTGTACCAGCAACTCCTGTATCTGTTCCTGGTCCTCAGCCGACAGCCCGACAAATGGGTCGTCGAGGAGGAGGAGGAGGGGATCATCGCAGATGGAGAGAGCGATACCGAGCCTGACACGATCGATCGGTTCAAGCTCCGTCGCCATCTGCGCCAGCTTCGCGGTCAGCCCCACTTGCTCCAGGGCGGCGAGTGCCTTCTCCTCCGCCTGCTCAGGAAAGTCACCGAGGCAGCGCATCTTGAACGTCACGTTCTCCATCACCGTCTTCTCCAGCGGAACGAACCCCTGCGGCAGGAGGCCGATCTGCCGCCGCAGGTCGAACGCCTTCCTCCTGCTCAGACGGGCGATGTTGCGCCCGTAGACGAGGATCTGCCCGTGCTGCGGTTCGATCTGCGTTCCAAGGAGGCCAAGGAGGACCGACTTTCCCGCTGCAGCCGGACCGACGAGGAATACCAGTTCCCCCCGATTGACGCGCAGGTGGACGTCATCGAGGACCTTGATCCCGTCCTCGGTAACAAAGCTAAGCTCCGAAAGCTGTATGATCACGGACATCGTGCGATCACGTACCTTTCCTTCTCCGCAAAGTCCTGCTCAACCCGAATGTCGGTCAAGCCGGCGTCTCGCATCTCCTCTTCCACCATCTTCCCCTGTCCATCGCCTATCTCAAACAGGGCCGTCGCTCCTGCCTGCATGTGATCCTTCAGTTCCCGCACCAGCTTGGTGATCTCTTCCAACCCTCGCTCGCCGCCGTCCAGCGCTCGATGCGGCTCGTGCTCGCGCACCTCAGCGGGGAGACCTTCCATCTCCTCCTCAGGTATATATGGCGGATTTGACACGATCAAGTCAAATCTCCCGGCAACGCGCTCGAACCAGTTGCTGCGCACGACCGCTACTCGGTCGACAACTTCGTTCAATTCAGCATTCTCTTGCGCCAACTGCACAGCATTGGTCGAGAGATCGACCGCGGTCACCTTGACACGGGGGAGGTACTTAGCCAGAGAGACGGCGATAACGCCCGATCCGGTCCCCAGATCGAGGCAGTTCAGTTCCCGATCGCGCGGTGCCAGATCGAGCGCCTTCTCCAGGAGCTCTTCGGTCTCCGGGCGGGGGATGAACACGTCGTCGCGCACCCGGAAACGCAATCCGTAGAACTGCACTTCACCTGTCAGGTATTGCAAGGGGACACCGGAACGGCGCTTTTTGATGACTTCACGGAAGCGTGCCCGCTCGTCGGGAGTCAATGGTGTGTCGGGGGAAAGATACAGGTGCAAGCGATCGACACCGAGGACATGAGCAAGCAGGATCTCTGCTTCCAGGCGCGGTTGAACGATCCCCGCTCCCTTAAAGTATCCTCTCGTCCATTTGAGGATCTCTCGCACAGTCCAGTTGACAGTCAGCGCGCTCCCCCCCATCTACCCCTTTGAACGTACGCTTTTGCAGTACACAATAGCAAAATCTTGCACCCAAGTCAAGCAGTGTATACAATCAAGGTCAAACGAAGTGGATGGAAGATACGGCTCGCGCTGCTTCCACTCCCGATTGTGATAGCGGGCCACAGGAGGTGGGAACAGGGTGAACGTGTACTTGTACTTGCTAGTCATCATAGTTGGAGCCGCGACTGCGGCCGCAAACGGAATCATTGGATCGATCGGTGTCGTTCCCAGTCAAATCGTAAACCTGCTCGTCGGAGGCGCTGCTGGCGCCGTGCTCGCCTGGATCATCCTCAGCGTGTGGAAGCAGGTTAGAAAGGCAATCACTCAGGACGGAGGGACCTCCCGCCTGTGCAACAGCCTGATACTCGGAGGAAGCGGAGTCCTTTTCGGGCTTCTCGTTAGCTACGCTCTCTCCCTCATCCTCCCCCGCTCCGCGGGGACGGGGATCGCGCGCGGTGGAGTCATCCTGCTTGGCCTTGGGATCGGCCTGGCGATCGGGTACACGCTTGATTGCCCACTGCTGCTCAAGGCGAAGTCCGGAGCGAGCTTGCCGCAGCCGCGGAAGAAGAACGGGGACATCTCCAGCAAGGTGATCGACACGAGCGTGATCATCGATGGCCGCATCGGCGACCTCGTGCGCACCGGTTTCATCGAGGGAGAGATCATCATCCCGGAGTTCGTCCTTGCGGAGCTACAGAACATCGCCGACTCCTCGAACAGCCTTCGCCGCCGGAAGGGGAGGCGCGGCCTGGAGATCCTGGGGGAGATGATGAACGATGACCACGTGGCGATCCACGTGCTCAATCGGGACTATCCCAGCGTGAAGGAAGTCGACCACAAGCTTATCCGCCTGGCAAAGGAGGAGCACGGAGCGCTGATCACCACTGACTACAACCTGAACCGCGTCGCACAGGTGGAGGGCGTGAAGGTGCTGAACATCAACGAACTGGCGAACACCGTCAAGCCGAGATTCATCCCCGGAGAGGAACTCGACATCGAGGTCATCGACCGTGGGGAGGAGATCGGGCAGGGTGTCGGCTACCTTGACGATGGAACGATGGTTGTGGTAGAGAACGGAAGGCGCCACATCGGCCGCACGATCAAGGCGACAGTCAAGAGCACCCTGCAGACAGAGGCTGGGCGGATGCTGTTCGTCGAGCCGTGCGGCGAGTCACCGCGCTGGGAGCGGTAAAGGAGAATATAAATAATGAAACGCATAATAATTGTAGCAATCATCGGAGGGATCCTGTTCCTCCTTGGCGGGTGTTCGCTCCTGCAGCAGAAGGGGCCTACACTGGAGAACTGGGAGCCAACCCTCTCGCCGGACAATACGACGATCGCCTATGCCTCGCCAGGGGAGAAGGGATTTGAGCTGTTCACGCGCGTCCTCGACACGGGCAAGGTCACCCAGCTCACCGAGAACGAGGTCGACGACTGGGCCCCAAGTTGGTCCCCGCAGGGGGACAGGATCGTCTTCTCCTCGAACCGGGACAAGAACGTCGATCTGTACATCATCGACCTGTCGACACTGGCGATCACGAGGCTGACCACGCACGACGGGGAGGACATCAACCCGTATTGGGCAACAAACGACAAGATCCTGTTCAACTCCAATCGAGCTGACAAGTGGCGGATGTACATGATCGACCCTGACGGCAACAACCTCACCCTGATCGGCGAGCAAGAGACAACGGAGTAACTACGTGGAAGAGCGTGTAAGCGCCGTCATCCTCGCCGCTGGGCGGGGAACGAGAATCGGAGCGGACAGGAACAAGGTCTACCTGAAGATCGCCTCCCGTCCGCTCCTGTCTTATACCCTTGCCGCATTCGCGCAGTGCGAGAGGATAAACGAGATCATACTAGTAATAGGTGCAGGGGAGGAGAGCGATGCAGCGAAGCTCACCTCCGGCATCGAGAAAGAGATCAAGATCGTCCATGGCGGCACACGGCGGCAGGATTCATCCTTTGCCGGCGTATCAGCGTGCAGTGGCGACATCGTCCTCATCCACGATGCTGCACGGCCATTCGTCAGCAGCAAGCTGATAGCTAGATTGATCGATGCAACGCGCGAACACGGCGCTTGTGTCCCAGTACTCCCAGTGGTCGACACAATCAGGCGCGGAGCGCTCGATCTCCCGCTCGAATCGGGCACAGTTGAGCGCTCGAGGCTTCTGCGCATGCAGACCCCGCAGGGATTCTCTCGCGCGTTGATCGAGGAAGCGCTGTCGCAAACCGAAAGCGACGTCACGGATGACGCAGCGGCCGTCCTTGAACTGGGGAGAGAAGTGTGGACCGTCGCTGGAGAAGAGACAAACATCAAGGTGACGACAAGAGACGACCTCGTTCTCGCCGAGATGATCGCCTCATACAGAAAGTAACGACCGCTTTCACTTGTCGCCTCAGTCAATGGCTGCCGTAATCACGAAGCATCTAAAATACAGTGCATCTCATAACTGCTACTCAACATACAACGAATGCCTCCACCGCACGCATGCGGTGTATCGAGAAGATTTGTAAGAACCGCGCACAAAGGGGCGTGATATCAACACCTTTAGGCGATCGATGATGCTTCCATTCGTACAATTGGCCCTATTCGCAAGATTCGTTCTAGCCCTCTTCGTTGCGCGTTCCGCATCCGCACTCCTGCGCTCCCTTTTCGCTCTTCCCCTTCGCGTCCTTCGTGATGAGCAGGCTTCTTATCCGCATTCCGCACTCCGAGTTCCGCGCTCACAGTGTCCTTGACAACGATCTCCATACTCGGTATCCTGCCTCACAGTACAAGAATATACTCTCATATAGTGAGAATATACCACATGAGGTGATCAGCGTGAGCAAGACGATGACGGAGAAGATCCTGTCACACCACGTGCAAGAAGGAACCCTGAAGCGGGGGACGGAGGTCGGGATCCGCATCGACCATTGTCTCACGCAAGACTCAACCGGAACGATGGCCTGGCTCGAATTTGAGTCACTCGGAATGAAGAAGGTACAGGCAGAACTAGTTGTCTCCTATTCGGACCACACATCCCTGGGATTCAAGGGCGAGTCGACCGACGATCACATCTTCCTGCAGACGATCGCCTCCCACTACGGGGCCAAGTTCTCCAAGAACGGAAACGGCGTCTGCCACCAGCTGCACTACGAACGCTTCGGCGTGCCCGGGAAAACCCTCCTTGGCTCGGACTCACACACCCCGACCGCCGGAGGTCTGGGAATGCTCGGGATCGGCGCCGGGGGGATGGACGTTGCCGTAGCTGCAGGAGGTGGACTGTTCCACCTCGTGGTCCCCAAGATGCTGAACATCATACTCACCGGCAAGCTTACCCACGGCGTGGGGGCAAAGGACGTCGCGCTGGAGATCCTGCGCCGCATCTCGGTTAAGGGCGGGGTAGGTCACTTCATCGAGTTCACCGGCCCGGGGGTGAAGACCCTCTCCGTGCCGGAGCGGGCGACAATCACCAACATGTGCACCGAGACGGGGGCGACATCGTCGATCTTCCCTTCGGACGAAGTAACCGCCTCCTTCCTCAAGATGCAGAACAGAGAGAGCGCTTGGTCAGAGCTTTCCCCTGACGATGACGCGGTCTACGACTCCACTCTTGAAGTCGACCTATCATCGGTGAAGCCGTTGGTGGCGATGCCGGGGATGCCGGACAACGTTTATGACATCGAGGAGGTCGCCGGGACGAAGATCAACCAGGTCTACATCGGATCGTGCACCAACGGCTCCTACCACGACCTGAAGATCGTCGCGGAGATGCTGAAGGGAAAACACGTATCGACAGATATCGACGTCATCGTCTCCCCTGGATCGCGGCAGGCGTGGGAGATGCTGATGGAGGACGGAAGCTTCCTCGCGTTTACCAAGGCCGGAATACGCATGATCGAGCCGGGGTGCAACGCGTGCATCGGGATCGGATTCGTCCCGGGAAACGGCCACCTGTCCCTGCGCACGGTGAACCGCAACTGGAAGGGCCGCGGCGGAAACAAGTTCGGCAAGATCGCCCTGTGCAGCCCGCAGGTAGCTGCGGCATCGGCCCTCGCCGGTGTGATCGCAGATCCGCGAAAGCTTCCGCCGGTAGAGGTGAAGGTCGATCACCTCGACATCGACGACTACCTCATCCTCGATCCAATGGGAGACTCGGTGGAGATCGTGCGCGCGCCGAACATCGTCCCGCTCAATCCCCAGACTCCGCTTAAGCCGACGCTCGCAGGCGAGGTACTTCTAAAGGTGGGGGACGGGATCTCCACCGACGCCATTATGCCTGCCGGGCCGCTGACCCAGCACCTGCGCAGCAACCTGCCGGAGATCTCCAAATTCACCTTCTTCTACGAGGACAAGACCTTTGCAGAGCGCGCAGCGGAGAAGAACGGCGGGTTCATCGTTGGCGGCGACAACTACGGCCAGGGCTCATCGCGCGAGCACGCGGCGCTCGGGCCATGGCAACTAGGGATCAAGGCAGTCTTTGCAAAGAGTTACGCCCGCATCCACCGGGCGAACCTGATCAACGTGGGGATCATCCCCTTCCTGTGCGACACGGACACGATCGATCAGGGAGACGAGCTGGAGATCGACGTCAGCAACCTCACAGGCAAGTTGGTAGTTGAAAACAAGACCAAAGGAACGCGATTCCCTGTGCAGCACGACCTCACGGAGCGTGAGATGGAGATGATCAAAGCGGGAGGCCTGCTCGCCTACACTGCACAGCAGCAAACGTAGACCTGTACTATTTTGAACATCAGGATAACCGGCGCCGCTTACATAAGGCAGCGCCGGTTGTCATTGCGCTAGCTTATTGTTTCAGAAAACTTGCCAAGATTAGCGGTCCCGGTGATCTCCCTAATTCAATCGTCCCAGGATACCATTTCCATGGGTCGATACCATATCGCCAGGCGCACAATCCATCTATACCAAGAAACTCGGCTCCAGTAAGATAAGCAGCCCAGGTGTCGCCCACTTCCTGTCCATCCGGTATCCAAGATGAAGACGGCTTTTCGTAAGTCAACCCCAGAACTAACCCATCATGAACGTACGTTCCCATTTCGTTAAACCAGATCTCCTTATTAGGGAATCGCGTCCTGTAGTAATCGACCGCCTTACTCCACTCCTTCACAAAGCGATCTGTAATCACTGAGTATCGCTGATCCGTCGATGATTCCAACGGAAAACTCGGCCACTGGTTCATTCCAATGATGTCAAAAGCATCCCAAAACCGGCCGAGGCTGGCCTCAAGTCCCAGTGCGTTGTCATAGCAGTTGAATCCACTGAGAAAGTGGCAGGTCGCCTCAGCGAACGTAAGCTTTCCAAAAAACACCTGCCTGACCTTCGAAGCGAGCCTTCTCCAGTGTTCTGCGTATGGTTCCATACTGCTCAGTTCAACACCGACACAAAAGATGTCAGCACCACCTTGTTCAGCAAGTGCTCCAATTCGGGTGCATAGTTCAGTGTAATTTGCAAACCAGAGATCAACATTTGATGGATGAATCCCTTCTCGATCGCAACCGGAATGCGCTTCTTTGTATTCCTTGCTCAGCCAAAGTTCAATGCGGATTTCTGCGTCCATCCCAACCTCATCTATCAGGCGCAACACTCTCTCGATCTCCTCAGCAGTCATGGTCCTTTGGTACGATTCAAGGGTAACGTCAGGCCTATCATAACTAGCAAAAACGTTATTAGCTTCATAGGATGAAATGAAATAGTAGACCTCGAATTGAATCCCCGTGAATCCGAGTGCTTTCATCGCACGAAAGTGGTCTTCTATCTCTTGATCGCTGTGATAAAGGAAAAGCCATAACAGACCGCAATCTATGGTCTTTGTCCCCGAGAAATGTACAGGACTCTTAACGGTTGTGCTGAGAATTCGCAGGTGTCCATTGGTATCCCAAACGTGTGCTTCATAGTCGTACCCCATGATCGCGTGGTCGGTGTGCGCACTTGCCGGTGAATGTTCTGTCGGTGTTCCAATGAACGTTTTCATTTGATTATTAGTGATTTCTAATGCATTGTCAGGGATAAACGACATTCTAATCTTGTTCCTGTACCACCGTATCTTAGCGATATCTTCTGGCCTCAGTCCTTCTCCCAGGTTTATACGGATCCCATCGTTATCATACACGTCTTTATGTCCATCAAGATCAGTCAACCAGATTTCCTCACCCTCTTTGGGCTGATACAATGGCTCGTCCACTCCGGGATAGTGAGCAATCTTAGCCATGATCTCATCGTAAGTAGGTACCAATGTGTTGGTAGATGGAGAAGCTACAGAAAGCTGGCCAGTGATCCACTCGTAGCCTGTAACCTTCCCTGAACTGGGCGTCCAGGAGACTGTGAACCGCCCAAGGTTGCGGAGATCCCTGCCGCTGAACGTGAACTCATCGCTCCTGCCACTCGGGCTCTGATCGGGAAAGGCGGAATCGTGCCTGGTGATCGTCACGGTCCTGGAGAACTCTATCGTGATCCCACTGACCGTCTTTCGCGTCTTGTTGATGAACGTCTGCGATGCTGCCAGGCCAACGACACTCACCAATAACAACACTACCAATGCCAAACCCAGTACCCGCCCAGCCGCAGTTCGCATACAGTTCATCCTCCTTACCCATCGTTGAACTAACATAGCACGATCCCCCCTTGGAATCAAGCGCAACCTTTGGGACAGACCTCATCATTTACAGAGCTTCGTTACTGCAGTCGACTGGAGCACGATGTGGTAGACTAGCGTGGCAAGAGGAGGATCTATGAAAGAGATCATCTTCCTTGTGGAAGAGTCTCCGGAAGGAGGATACGAGGCACAGGCGTCGGGTACTCGATATTCTCGGAAGCAGACTCCATGGACGAGCTGAAGGAGGCAGTTCGCGACGCAATTTTGTGTCATTTTAGGGACGAAGATACACCCAAAGTTGTTAGGCTCCACTTGATTAATGACAAGGTCACGCCTGCATGAAGATACGCCGTGATCTGGGAGAGAAGAACTCGCCCACCGACTGGAGAAGTTGGGCTACCCTGTTACACGTCAGGCAGGAAGCCATCTACGGTTGAGTCATCTAGACAAACCTGTCCACCACTTGCCCATTCCTCGGTACAAAGCGCTTCGAGTTAGAACCCTCAATCTCATCATCTACGACATCGCTGATCATCTGAAAGCAGGGAAAGAAGAAGTCTTGGAGCAACCCGTAGACAGCTGACGACAAGAAGCCTTCTGGCACATATGACAACGGTCAAATGAACTACCCCGCCGCAAGCCCGCAGTGGATCAAGAAGCTTTGTGAAAAGCACGCCCCAAGAGGCGGGGAATCAACCCCTGCAGGGGATTGATGCTTTTCCTGCGACATAGGGATTTCACGCTCGCCGTTTTCGGTGCGCTAGTCAGATGTTGAACAACCCTCGCGCATTCTCCGTGGTCAACCTGGCCACTTGTTCTGAAGTTATTCCCTTCAGGCGTGCGATCTCCTCAGCCACGTAGCACACATAGGCCGGTTCGTTCCGCTTTCCACGGTACGGGATAGGCGTAAGGTAGGGGCAATCGGTCTCAAGAAGGATCCGTTCAAGGGGAATCCGGGTCACTGCATCGCGGAGAATGTCGTTCTTCTTGAACGTGAGTGGCCCACCGATTCCCAAGTAGAGACCGAGGTCCATGAACTCTCGCGCTAGATCAAGATCGCCGAGGAAGGAGTGGATGACGCCCCGTCTTGGGCGGTGCGCACGCAGAATAGCGAGCATATCCTTCGTTGACTCCCGGTTGTGGATGATCACCGGCAGATCAACCTGGTTTGCCAGTTCTATCTGTTCAGCCAAGACATCGCGCTGTACTTTCCGCGGTGAGAGGTCGCGGTAGTAGTCGAGCCCGATCTCGCCGATGGCGACGACCTTGGGGTCGGATGCAAGCTTGCGTAACGCCTCATTGACCTCATTGTTGAACGTCTTCGCCTCGTGCGGGTGGACCCCCACCCCCGCCCAGATGAAGCGATGGCGCTGAGCGAGCTTCAACGCGGCCTCGCTTGATGGAAGATCCACACCGACGGTGATCACGCCGATTCCTGCGGCAAAGGTACGCGCGATGACTGCCGCTCGATCCTCGTTGTAATCTGTGGAATCTAGGTGTGCGTGTGTGTCGATCAGTGTAAGCTCAGGCATCTTCAATCTCCTTGATCGCCCGCGGCATGATATCGAGCAGATCGCTGGGAATGATCGATCTCTCTGCGCGATCACGAGAGCGGTGCTCCGCGGCGTATCCGTGCACGTATGCTCCCAGGATCGCAGCATCACGCGTAGAGGCGCCCCCAGCGAGGAGGCCGGCGATGATCCCGGTCAACACATCGCCGCTTCCGCCGGTCGCCAGAGCGGTGTTCCCTGTCGGATTGAGGAAGACCTCGCCACTCGGTGTTCCGATCGCGGTTGGCCTGCCCTTGAGCAAGAGGACGACGCCATGTCCTCCAGCGAACGCGCGCGCAACTTCGATCCGATCAGCATCGATCTCGTCTGCCGGCCGCTCGATCAGGCGGCTCATCTCGCCTGGATGAGGGGTAAGGACAGCGTAACCAGCGATTCTTTTCAGAGTCTCAGGATTCAGTGCAAAGAGCCCATCGGCGTCGAGCACAAGCGGTGATTTCACCTCAGCGATCAGCGACCGCACGAACGCCCCGGTAGCATCAGCGCGCCCCAGCCCCGGACCGATGGCGAGAACGTCCGCTCTAGCAAGAACGTCCCGGAGAGGAGCAAGGGAATCTCCTGTGAGATGTCCGTCTTTGTCAGGCAGCCCGATGGTGATCGCCTCGGGAAGAGCGGTAGCGATGATGCTCTGAATAGATCTGGGGCAGGCGACAGTGACGAGTCCCGCCCCGGCGCGCAGCGCTGCGGTGGCGGTGAGGATCGCCGCGCCGCTCATCCCAAGCGATCCCGCGACGACGAGCACATGTCCGAACGTCCCCTTGTGCCCGTCAGGGCGGCGCACAGGGAGGTGTTCAGCGATCCACTCTTTTTTCGCCACACGCGCGATCGGAGTCACGCTTTTCCATAGTGAGTCAGGATACCCGACCGGTACAACCTCGACCGTTCCGCAATAACTCCTTGCTGGATAGAGGAGATGAGCCGGTTTGTATGCCGCCATGCACACCGTGAGATCGGCATCGATCGCCTCGCCGATAACGGCCCCAGAATCAGAGAGAAGGCCGGAGGGCAGATCGATAGCGACTCGAAACAGATCAGCCTCATTTATCGCTCTTACCACGTTTAGGTATCTTCCGGAGAGAGGACGATCCACCCCGATCCCGAGCAGCCCGTCGATCGCGCAGTCAGCACCATCCAGCGCTTCGGCGAACTCAACAAGATCGTCATCGAGCACGCTGATAGTCCCTGGGAATCGTTCATCTAGAAGATGTGCCTTATCGCGCGTCGTCTCCGCAAGCTCCTCGATCGAAGAAAGAGTAAACACCCTCACGTGAAATCCGGCTTCGCGCAGGATCCGTGCTGCAACAAAGGCGTCTCCGCCGTTTCCTCCCTTGCCAGCAACGACAACAATGTTCTTGACTGCTGCGCTCTTGATGAGTGCATCCGCCACCCCGCGTCCGGCGTTCTCCATCAGATCGCCGGCGGGAATCCCCGCCTCAACCGCTGCTTCATCGAGCGCCTTGATCTGAGCTCCACTGACTACGTACATCACTCCCCCTCCACGCAGGAAAACATATCTTCCGCCACTTCCTGCGGCGATCTTCCCGTGATATCGATCCATGTGACGTTTGAGTCTCGCTTGAACCACGCCATCTGGCGGCGCGCCAGTTGCCAGGTGCTGTTTGCGAGCCGCTCCTCCAGTTCCTTGTGTGAAATCTCACCATCCAGGAATGCCTCCGTCTCGGGGATGCCGATGGTACGGTGAGCCTGGTG
>JAGGSM010000226.1 GCA_021159105.1 Candidatus Bipolaricaulota bacterium | reverse complement strand
CATCGTGCTTTGCTACTAGCTGATCGAGCTCGCGCCACAGCTCAGCGTTCTTCACGGGCAGGAGCTTCCTGCCGCTGCGCCGCTTCCATCCGTTCTTCTTCCAGTTTTGGATCCACTCGGTGATCCCCTTCTTCACGTAGGTGGAGTCGGTGTATAGATCCACCTTAGAGGGCAACTTCAGGGCCCTCAGCGCCTCGATCGCCGCAGTGAGCTCCATGCGATTGTTAGTGGTCTGAGGATCACCACCGGAAATCTCCTTGCGGTGTTCTCCGCTCAACAGGACAGCACCCCAGCCGCCAGGGCCGGGGTTGCCGCTGCACGCTCCGTCGGTGTAGATCGTCACTCTGTTCATGAGCGAGAAGTTAGCCGATCGCAAGCCACTTGTCGAGCCACCTCAGATGAACCATCACATTCGAAAGCGCTGAAGGATCTCCCTAGGGATGAAAGCGATCGTCTCCTTACTTGTGTCCCGCCCAACGAAGAGCAGCCCCTTCGACTGCAGCTCTCCAATTGGGGAGAGTGGTACGTGATATCTCCAGTTGATGCTGTCATCTTCGGTGCTGCCAAACTTCTCCTCCAGCTTGGCTAATGGGGCACTCCCGCCAACGCTATCGAGGTATTCCAACGCGTCCCACGCCTCGTCTGTCATCCCTTTCCAGATGTCGGTCTCCTCTTTCAGTAAGTGGTCAGCGATCATTTGCGCGAGGTCCGCCTTGCGCAGCATTCCATACGAAATATCATACCAGTGTGTGACGCCGATCAGGTTGTCCTTGGTGAGGATGTTCAGAGCGATCACCAGTGACATATTGGGATCGACCGGCTGGCGAAGATAGCGCTCTCTTCTCCTGTTCCACAACTTGCGATCATATTCACGCACAGCCTCAGCCCGCGCTACCCAATCGAGGAGATCACTTCCCGTCTCATCGTTTGGATCGAGGGAGATCATCTTGTTGAAGGCATCCCTGGCCTCATCGAATTCCCCGCTGTAGACTTCCAGATAACCGATGAGACGATAGTACAGGGGTAACATCTCTTCATCGATATCATCCATCTCCAGTTCATCCACAAGCTCACCCCCCTCCTCAATGTGGTGTTGATCAAGGATGTAGACAGCAGCGAGGTTAAGGATAGCTTTGGAGTCCCCCGTAAGGGCAACCGCCCTCTCAAGCAACTGTGCCCCTTCCTCTGTTCGATCCGTGAAGCGACAGATATTGCCTAGATTGACCAGAGCTTCGGGGAAATCGGGATCGATCTTCAATGCCTTACGATACGCTTCTTCCGCACCAGCAATGTCTCCCCTATCAGCCCTGGATACACCTAATTCAAACTGCTTTATCACTTCTGGGGAGGGAGGAACGACCTCCCTCTTCTTGATGACTACTTCTCGCCTCTTCCCATCGACGAACACCTCGATCGGCTCATTCTCTCTCAGCGCTCCGCGCTCTCCGAGTGCGGCCACAGCATGCATCTTGACATCATCTGGTAATTCAGGCTGAATGATGATCGTGCGGAGAAACTCCTCCGCCCATGCGTCCTGCCATGCCGTGAGGAGATCCACAACATGATGCTTGTAGTCGTCATGCAAGGTATTGTCCCACAAGCCAACGACTATGATCGGTTTAATCCCATCCGATGGGTGTTTAGGATCGAGCTCCTCCTTGTCATCATCAATCTGATATAGAAGATGGAAGCTCGGAGCCCTCTTCTCCTTCACTAACCGCAGAGCATCTGCGCACACTTCAGCTAGCCCCATCTCCTGGTCCTCTTCGAAAGCCCGCCTGAAAAGGGAGATCGCATCATCGATCAAGCCGATGTTCGCAGCGGCAACGCCTATGTAAAACCAGCTGACACCGTCCATCACATCCTCGAATCCTATCCCTTCGCGGTATGAGCGGTAGAGGTCCATGATCCTCTCGTCCATCTGCAATATTGCGAGGGCCTCGATCACTTTAGGCAACTTATCAAGAGGAACTTCCGGGTCTTCGA
Source organism: Candidatus Bipolaricaulota bacterium (assembly GCA_021159105.1). Taxonomy (GTDB): domain Bacteria; phylum Bipolaricaulota; class Bipolaricaulia; order UBA7950; family UBA9294; genus M55B144. The sequence continues at coordinate 19,384 of JAGGSM010000226.1, read as the reverse complement.
GGAGGGAGATCGCTCTCTCCACGTGTGAGCCTGCCTTGTCCGTGCGGTTCATCTGCTGATAGCACTCGGCGAGAGTGCAGTGGGCGAAGACGTCCGTTGGGCGGAACTCGAGCACCCGATGTGCAGTGCGAATGGCGCGCTTGATGTCACCGCGCTGCTGCATGCAGAGGGCGAGGTTGTTCAAAGCAGGGATCGCGTACTCACAGATGGCAATCGCCTCACGGAACTTCTGTTCCGCCGCTTTTGTCCTTCGAATGCTCATCAGGCGCTGCCCCTCCCAGTTGAGGTCGAGCACCTGCTGCCCCTCTTTGGGGTGTTCTTCCAAGAACTGCGAGAACTGGTCCATAAAAGTCGGATCCTTCGGCATTGTCCCTCCAAGACATGAAGCGGCCTGCTCATAGATTATGAACACCTGTGCCCACGAATCAAGAGGCCTTGTAGAGCAGTAAGCGGTGTGAGAGCGCGCGATCAATCCCTGATGAGAGACTATCGGATGAACAGCGGCAACGCGCAGGCGCCAGGCATCGTACAAAGGCCGGAGCAGCAGAGATGCTGGGCTCCGCCGCTCCGGCCCTCTCTTAATACTTGCTATGATTCGTTCAGGTAGGCGTCGATCCCTCGCGCCGCCTGGTGCCCGGTGGCGATCCCGGTGATCACGTCCGGTCCCTTGACGAAGTCTCCTCCGAAGTACAGCCACGGAAGGCTGCTCTGGTAGTATTCGTTCACCTTGATTCGTCTACCCGCGTACTCCAAGTTCTCCTTGATGTCATCTGTGAGGAGCGAGTCATCCGGGCTCTGTCCGATCGCCTCGACGACCATCGTCCCCTCGATGAACAGCTTATCCTCCTCGTTCACTTGAGGATTGAAACGATGCTGTTCATCAAATACGGAAACGCATTGGATCGTGTGCAGTCCGGTTATCTCTCCGTCGACTATTTCGATCTTCTGCGGCGAGCGACCGGGGATGATGACGATCCCTTCCTCGCGCGCCTCGGCAATCTCTTCCTTATCGGCGGGCATGATATCTTCCGTCTCCAAGCAAGTCGTCGTCAGATTGACCTCTCCGTAACGCGCCTTCTGCAGGCGAGCGATGCTGCGAGAGATGTCCATCGCTACGTTTCCTCCACCGATAACGACGATCTTCTCGGTCAGCTCGATCTCCTCCCCGCGGGTGATGCGACGCAGCAGGTCGATCGCTTGGAAGACCCGCGGATGGTCCGTCCCCTCAATGCGGGTGCTCCGCCCTCCCTGCAGGCCGATTCCAACGAATACCGCGCCGTAATCACGGTGCAGATCCTCCAGTGTGACATCCTTCCCCACCCGCGTGTTGCAGCGGATCTCCACCCCCACCGATTCGATGTAGTCGATGTCCTTATCGAGCGCATCGTAGGGCATACGGTACTCGGGGATCCCGTAGCGCATCATTCCACCCGGTTTTTCGTTCTGCTCAAATACGGTCACTTTATACCCCATCAGGGTCAGGTAGTAGGCGGCGGAGAGACCGGATGGACCAGCTCCCACGATTGCCACCTTCTTCCCGTTCGACTTGACGATCTCCGTTCCGAGGATGCGCTTGTAGTCTTCTCGGGGAACCTGATCCATCGCGTAGCGCTTCAACCAGCGGATCGATACAGGATCGCCTCGATGTCCGAGAGCACATGCCTTTTCGCAGTTGTGGGTGCAAACGCGGCCACAGACCTCGGGGAGAGGGTTGGTCTTATATATATCGCGCGCCGCCTGCTCGTGGTCCTCGCTCCAGATATCGCGAATGTAATCGGCGACGTTCATGTGAGCCGGGCACGCTTCTTCGCACACCTCGCACTCGAAGCAGCGGGACGCCTCGGCCAGGGCCTGCTCACGGGTGAACCCACGTACCATCTCCACGAACGAATCGATCCTCTCCTGCGCTGGAAGGATCTCCATCTCCTTAGCATGTCCCTCAAACTCAGCGAAGCAGAAGTCGAGATCGGAAGCGTACCCCTTCCCATCCTTCTTGCGATGATCCAGGCTGGCGTCAAAGTCGCTCAAGTCCTCGACGAACACCTCTGAGGCAACCTTCTCATCCCGAGCAAGGGCGATGAAACTCCTGTTAGTGTTGTCAACGTGAATGAAGTCCTGCGATAGACTCAAGCTTCCCGTCGGGCAGACGTCGACACATAGTCCACAGAAGGTGCACCTACCGTAGTTGATTTGGGGCCGCTCATCGGTCGAGCCCTTCTTCGGGTCGGCTTCGATCCCTGGCACGTTGACCATCGTGATCGCGTCGCACGGGCAGATATCACGGCAGTTTCCACAGCCGATGCACTTCTCCAGGTCGTTCTTGTGGAACCCGCGGTAGCGCTCTGAAATGACTCTCTTCTCGTACGGATAGGCCACGGTGCGTGGCTTCTCGAACAGATACTTCAGGCCAACGAACGGTCCGAGTACGCTTCCTTTCCCTTTTTTCATCCTATACCTCTCTTCACCGATCGATCTCTGGAACCGAGATGTTCAGGCTCGATACCATGTGAGCAATATCCGGCACGGTCATCCCGGTAAGGAGCTTGGGGAGGACGACCAGTCCATGCGGCAACGACGGACCACGGTAGTTCATGCGGCGGATCTTGTCCGAACCGTCTGTAACAGCGAATCCTCCCAGCTCACCTCGCCCGGACTCCACCCGCACGTAGACCTCGTTCTTGGGGATGTTCCACTTGAACGGGTTCGGCGTCCGATTCCACGCCGATCCTTCCGGCATCTTGTCGAGAACCTGTTCGATGATGGATAGGCTCTGATCCATCTCGGCGCGGATGACCTTCGCTCGTGCGTAGGAATCACATTCCGTACGCGTTGGGATCTCGAAGTCAAGATCACCGTACGCAGCGTACGGCTCAGCTCTGCGCACATCATACTCTACCCCGGTGGCTCGCAGCGGCGCTCCGGTCACACCGTAACGCAGGGCGTCCTCCTTGGTCAGGATTCCCACCCCTTCTGTTCGCTTGCGGAAGACACGGTTGTTAAACATCACCGCATCGATGTCGTGCAGCGTCTTTCTGCAGTCGGGGATGAACTTCCTCATCCGCTCGGAGAACCCCTCGGGAACGTCACGGCGCACCCCTCCGGGAAGGATGAATATGTGGTACACGCGCGCGCCAGTGATCATGGAGAACATGTCCACAATCTCATCGCGCTGGATCATTCCCCAATGGTTGATCGTGTAGAAACCCATCGCCCCGGCCATCCCGTTCAGCCACAACAGGTGCGACTGCAGGCGCCCCATTTCAAGTATCAGCGTGCGGATGTAGTTTGCCCGTGGCGGGACCTCGATCCCGGCCAGTTCCTCGATAGCCATGGCGTAGATCTGCTCGTTGTGGTCCGGGTCCATCACGTTTATGCGGCAGACAAACGGAAACCCAGGGAGGTAGCCGACCGTCTCCAGCATCTTCTCGAACCCGCGGTGGAGGAATCCCAGGTGCATGCGCACGTTGTGGATCGTCTCCCCCTCCACAGTGACGGTGATGTTGAAGTTTCCCGATACACCCGGGTGCTGTGGTCCGAAGAGAAGGTCAACTTCCCGTTCTCTTGCTGCGATCTGTTCTTCACTCATGGTCATACACCCTCTCTGCGTAGGCGGCCGTGTCGAAGTCTCGCCGCATCGGCGGTAGACCCCTCCAATCATCCAGGTACAGGGGAGCAAGATCGTCGTTCCCAGTGAAGTCGACCCCGAAGAACTCGTGGATCTCCCGCTCGTACGGCTGCGCGTTCTCGTAAACCTTCATCATGCTCAGCATCACCGGGTTCTCCCTGTCGATCCTTACCCTGGCCATCACGTGAATTCCCGTTGTGTGAGAGGAGACGTGGTACACCAGCTCGAACTGTTTCTCTTCAAGCCAATCCACGCAGGAGATGAGAGTCAATTGGTGATACCCCTCGTCCTTCAAGAACATCAGGAGCGTCGCCAGCTCCTCCTGAGGCAGGGAGACGACAACCCGCTGAGGACGCTGCACATGAGCCTGCGCGTTGGCGAACCTCGCCTCCAGTTTCTCTTTCAGCGCCTGTTCCTTCATTTCATCATCCACTCCACTTGCTTGATCTCATCGATGAAGCCCCGCCCCAGTGTCTTCTCCTGATGCGCACGATAGTAGTCGCGATTCTGCTCGTACCGCTTCCAACCATCCGCCGTGTCGTTATCGATCTCCTCCATCAGTTTGTTCACTCCCATGAGGAACGCCTCCGGCCGCGGCATGCACCCGGCGATCCACACATCGACCGGCAGGTACCACTCCAGGTGGTTGATCGTGTTGTACGAAATGTGGTACAGACCACCATCGATCGGGCAGGAGCCGAAGGAGATGATGTAACGTGGAGTGAGCATCTGCTCGTAGGTACGGATCACGTACTTGAGCGTCTTCGTGGTCAGATAACCCGTGAGCAGAAGCAAGTTCGCCTGGCGGGGGCTAGCCATTGGACCCATTCCAAACCGGCTCGCGTCCCACGGGGCGAGCATCGTCGGCGGGATCTCGATCGCCCCGCATCCGGTGCAGAAGTGAATCGGCCACAGGGAGTACTTCTGTCCCCATTTGTAGGGGTGGGTCGCCCACATCTTACCGCGCTTGTATTTTTCCATTTTTCTATGCCCCCTTTGTCACCATAGCCACGATCAGACCGGCCAGGGCGAACCACGTCGGCCAGCGCCAGCAGTAGCGCAGCGCCTGCTCCACCCTGAAACGAGGGTAGACCGCGTTGATGAACACACCGAGCAGGAACAGCCCCGTCACCTTGAGGAAGAAGATCCCCAGGTTCCCCGCCCCTCCGAGGAATATGTCCACGTACAGGGAGAGGACGACCATCGCGTGCAGTGAGTGCTCGATCACCGACAGCGCCAGGAACTTTCCTCCCAGCTCGACCATCGGCCCCGATGCCGTTTCCTGCGGCGCGGAGACGATGTCGAACGGACGTACCCCCTGCATCGCCGGCATGATCAGGATTCCGGCAATCGCTGAAAGAGGGAAGCGCAGCACTCCCAATAGTCCACCCGCGTGTTGAAGCGAGATCAGGTCCATTAGTGATGTCGTATGATAATAAGTCATCATTGCTAGCAGTATCAGCAGGAACGGAACCTCGTACCCCAAGCCGAGCATCAGGCTGCGTGATGCTGCCATCGATGCGTTCGGGTTCTCCGAAGCACCCACGGAGATGCCGACCCCAAGTGAGGAGACGAGCATCAGGTAGATTAGCACAAGCAGATCACCCGAGCTGGAGAAGATATGAATCCCTCCCATCGGTACCATCAGAAGCGCCGCGGTCGATCCACCGATAGCAACTAATAACCCCCAGTTGAAAACCAACCCATGCGACACATTCGACTTGAGGCTGACCAGCTTTACTAGGTCGATCACCGGCTGGTAGATCGGCGGTCCGTAGCGGCGGTCGATGCGCGCGGTCACCTTCAGTGATATTCCGGTGAACAGGACAGCGACCAGCAATATCGTCACGATCGGCAAGCTTATCATCCACGCAATCTGTAGTCCTATGCTCATGGCCTCCACCCCAGTAGATTCATGGTTACAAACACCCCGAGCAGGATCACAATCCACAGCGCGTAGGTGTTGATATTCCCCGAGTAAATCTTGCGCGCGCTCTCAAAGAACGCCGTGCTCTGTCTTGCTATCCAGGCATAGAAGACTGCAGCCCAATCAGTGAGATACGGACGGATAATCCGCTCTGCCGGATCATAGAAATGGCTAGTATAGTTGTACCTTGTCTGTGGAGTTGGGGCACCAGCAGTGTACGTGTCCTGTAACCCTGCCTTGTGAGGGCGCGTGGTAAGTGAGAACAAGGCGTACATGATGAGCGTAGCAGCGATTATCCCTCCAAGGATGTTCAGCATGTTCAGCTCTCCTACCGCCGGCGGAACACCGAACAGAGTGCTCTGTACCGGCGCGATACCAAACTGCGTCTCAATTAGCGCAATAGCCTTTAAGGGAATGCCTGGAAAGATACCGAATAGCAGAATCAGACCGCCAAAGAAGAGTATGGGAATCTGCATCATTAACGGTGCCTTTTGCACATCTTTATGCTCTGCCGGAAGTCGACCGAGGAAGATGTTATGCAGGAACTTGAATACCGACATGATAGTGCCCCATGTCCCAATCAGGGCAGCGAAGGCAAGGAACGGGTGACTATCCAGTATCAGAGCCTTATAGATCAGCCACTTGGACACAAAGCCGTTGGTCAGGGGTATGCCGATTAAGCCGCTTATCCCAAGCAAAGCACCGATGAACGTCACCGGCATCTTCTTCGCTAATCCCCCTAGGCGGGTGAGGTCAGTTATCCCACCGGTGCGGTATTGCACCGCACCGACAACGAAGAAGAGCAACACGATATAGATCGCGTGGTTAAGCGTGTGGAAGATCCCTCCTGCTACCCCTAAACTGGAGCCGAGCGCGATTCCCAGGATCATGTAACCACCTTGGCCGATCCCATGCCAGGCGAGGAGTTTCTTCGCGTCGTGTTGAAGAAGTGCAATAAATGTCCCGACAATAATCGAGATCGCTCCGAGCCACGCAAGAACGATGCTAAAGCTTATCCCATGGTAGTTAAATCGCTGCAACATCCCGGATCCTATGAGTACGTACATGGCGAGAAGAAAGCCATACACCCCCAAGCGGGTGAGCATGCCCGAGAGAACAGCGGAAAATGGTGCTACAGATTCACTGTACGCATCGGGAAGCCAGGTATGGAATGGCAAGACGGCGTTCTTAATCCCGAACGCCAGACTGAACATCATCAGGATGAAGATCGCATAACCGACAGTTGCCCCCGGCATAGCCGTCGCGAGTGCTGCGATATCGACCGTTCCGAATGTCACGTACAGGCTGACAATGGCGATCAGCATCGCTGATGACCCGATAATCGAGAATAGGATGTACTTAATCCCCGCAGAGAGCGCCTCTTTCCCCTTGAAGCTGATCGACATGAAGGTGCTGACGCTCATGATCTCCCACAGGATGTAGAACGTGAACAGGTCCCCGCTCAGCACCACTCCCAGCATTCCTCCATTAACAAGAAGGAATAGGAAGTAGAACAGGTCGAGTCGCTTGCGATCCTTCATGTAGGCAAACGAATAAATGAGCGCAAATAAGCCGATCACGGTCATGGCGATCCCGAAGAACCAGGAAAGAGGTGTCAAGCGAAGCGACAGATCGATCCCCAGGAAGGGAAGGTGCGCGTACTGCACGGCAATCGTTCGCCCGTACATGCTGGCAAGGGTCACGAGCGGGAAGAGCGCCACTAAGAGTGAATAGACACTCCGTACCCGTGGGCGCCCGCGTCCGATGGCAATCCCCAGTAGAGGGGCGGCAAGCCCGACAATAACAAGTATTTCTAGGATCATGTTATAGCGCTCCCAACACTGATTGAATGTAAGCCGACCTCTGCACGAGCCCACTTGCCGCATGCTGCAACACCGTGCTGATCATGTGCGGGTAAACTCCGATCGCGATAATCAGCGCCGCGAGGATGGTGATCGGAATGAGCGCCGAAAGCGGCAGCTCCTTCACTCTCCCCTCTGTCTCTGCCTCGGTGAAGAAAAGGATCTGTAATAGCTTCATGAAGTACCCCACTTCGATCACCGTCGCCACAAGCACGAGAACGATGAGCCCGGTATAGGAGGCGCTGTGCTGTGCCAGTGCAGCCCGCACGATGGAGAACTTGCTCATGAACCCGGCAAATGGGGGAACCCCGACGAGCGAGAGAACAGCGACCGCGATCATCGCTCCGGTGAACGGCATCTTCCTCCCCAGTCCGGCGAGAGCCGATAGCTTCTTCGAGCCCACGCGGTAGATGATGTAGCCGCTTGCAAGAAACAACAGGGCCTTGGCCAGTGTGTGGCTGACGAGCTGAAAGAGCGCAGCGAACACTCCGGCATCGCTGGCGATCCCGAAGGCGAGCATGATCAGCCCCATCTGCCCGACACTGGAATAGGCGAGTAGCCGCTTGATGTCATCCTTCTGCCGAAACGCCGACATCTCTCCAATCAGGAGCGTAATCACTCCCAGGATAGAGAGGACGAGCATAATCCCGTGTCCATCGAAGACGGTGTACACGATTCGCGCCACGGCGTATGCTCCGGTCTCGATCGCTATTCCCGAAAGAATCGCACTGACTGACGATGGAGCAGAGGAGTGCGCATCCGGGAGCCAGGCGTTGAGCGGGAAGATCGCCGCCTCTACGCCGAACCCGACGATGAGGAGCGACATGGCCATGAACAACAGCGTTGGATCGGCACCCGCCACATGCGCGGCGATATCGGCCATGTTCAGTGTCCCTGTCATCCCGTACAGGAGGGCGATACCGATCAGGATGAAGGAGGAGCCGATCGACCCCTGAATGAGGTACTTGATCGCCGCCTCCGTACCGCCGCGATCCCGGTTGTAGCCGGTGAGCGCATAGGAAGACAGGCTGAGGATCTCAAAGAAGACGAACAGGTTGAAGATATCGCCCGTCAGTACCATCCCGGTTGCCCCTGTTAGCAGCGTGAGGACGAGCATGTGATACTTCTCCTTCGGTTCCTCGTGGATGTAGCTTATCCCGTAGACGGAGACGAGGAAGCCGATAAAGGAGATGAGGATCGCCAGGCCCAATCCAAGCGGCCCCACGACGAAGTTGATGGCTATCGGCGCGCTCCATCCGCTGAGCGATATCACGATCGGCGCATTCATCACCTGCGGCAACAGCGACAGAGCGATCCCCAGGTTCGTGAGCATCACCACTGCGGGTATGTAGTGGGACAGCTTCTTGCTGGCAAGAGCGACGAGGGGGATCAGGAAAGCGCCGAGGAACGGAAGAGCTATCAGTAACGTGGCTACCATTTGAGCCCCCTAATCTTGCGCGTATCGAGCGTCTTGTAATGGCCGTACACCCGGATCGCCAGGGCCAGCGCCAGAGCGGTCACCCCAAGGCCGATGACGATCGCCGTCAGGACGAGTGCCTGCGGCACAGGATCGACCATCTTGCTCGGATCCGCGTGCGCCTGCGTGAGAATCGGAGCAGTACGGTTGTGGATGTACCCGATCGCAACCAGCAGAAGGTTCACTCCCGTATCCAGAAGCGTCAGCCCAACAATAATCTTGATCAGGTTCCGCTTGCTGAGGACGGTGAACAGACCGATCATGATCAGCCCCACCGCCCCAACGTACATCATTGGATTTCCAGTTGTCATCTTTCGCTCCTGCTCTCAAACATGTTGGCCACAATTCCCGAAAGCTCCGCTCCTACCTTCAACCCAATCGCTGAGTACAGGATCGGGATGACACCAGCACTGAACAGGGAGAACATGCTGCCTTTGGGAAGGAAGTTGTTGAGGAAGTACCCCCCGACTCCCAGACCGATCAGTCCAACCACGACGAAGGTTATCCCTGCTAGGCTCTCCGTCACCGTCAGCGGCGTGTGACGCAGGCGGTACGCATTGTTGCCGAGGAACATCAGCAGGAACGCCGAGGCGATCACCGAGCCTCCCTGGAACCCTCCGCCTGGGGTGAGATGCCCATGCAGGAAGATGTACCCGCCGAACAGGATGATCAACGGGAACAGGAACTGTGAACCACGGCGGACGATCAGGCTCGCCTCGGGTAACTCTCTCTTTCCTTCCTCCTGCGTTCCTTCCTTCTTCTTCGGCCAGGAGAGGAAGACGCCAAGCCCGAGGGAGGCGATAAACAGCACCGTCACCTCTCCCAGGGTGTCCAACGCACGGTAGTTCAGGACAACGGCGGTGACTAGGTTTGTCGCCCCGGTATCGGCTACCCCGTGATCCAAGTAGTAATTGGCCACCTGCATCCGATCCTTGCCGAACGGGACGTGAGAGAGTGAAAGAGCCAGCCCGACAACGATCAGGGCGAGGACACTGAAACTTACAAATGCTCTCATTTCTCGTACCTCCCGGTCTTACGGATGGCGATCACGAAGATGGCTGTCGTCAGTCCGGCGCCGATCGCCGCTTCCGCCATCGCCACATCCGGCGCCTGCAACAGGTAAAACAGGACAGAAGCGATCAGGCTCACTGCCGCGCAGGCGACAACCGCGGCGATGAGGTCGCGGAAGAAATACGCTGCCAGTCCGGCGATGAGCATCGCTACAGTGAGAATGGCGATGTAGATCATCCTTCCTCCTCCTTGGGAATCTCCTGACACTCCTCGAATTCCTTGCAGCGATCGACCACGCTCTTATCCCACAGCTTCACCCCGCTCTTGTAGCTCGCCCGTGCCAGGGCGTGCGCGCTGATCGGGTTGGTAAGCAGGATGAACACGGCAATGACGATCGCCTTCAGCATCCAGTTTGGATGGATAAATCCAACCCCCAGGATGGTGGAAAAGGCTCCCAGCGTCGTGCACTTCGTCCCCGCCTGCAGGCGGTTGTACACGTCTGGAAGACGAAATATCCCCAGTCCTCCCAGGAAGAGGAACGCTGTTCCGATCCCAATCAAAACCTGCCCAAAGATATACATCACACCCCCCGTTCCATGTAGCGAGCCACAGCGAGGACCCCGATGAATCCGAGGACCGCGTACACCAGCGCCACATCCATGTAGATTTGACGATCAAAGAACGAGGAGAGGAGGACCATCAGCGCAATGCTGATCGTTACCGTCCCGTCCACGCCAACCACCCGGTCGGGGGTAGTCGGCCCTGCTGCCGCGCGCGCCAAGCAGAGAGCAACCCCCGCTGCGCCGAGCGACAGGAACAACAGCCATAGCGCTGTCATGAGAAGATCACCTTCAAGAACCGCTCGAATTTCTCGCTGATCATCCTTGTTGTTTCCTTCGTATCGGTGCTCTTAACGTTGATCCAATGGATGAGCATGCTGTCACCCTCAACGTCCATGGTCAGCGTCCCTGGAGTGAGGGTGATCGAATTGGCAAGGGCGAGCTTCCCGCTGTCCGACTTCAAATCCGTCTTTATCAGAACCACACCCGGATGGATCGGCATGCGCGGATGGATCACGCGATAGGCGACATCGAAGTTCGCCTTGATCATCGCCCAGAAGAAGACCGGTATGTAGGCGATCAAGTAGAGAAACTTCTTGGGGGTCAAACGAGAAAAGCCTACCTGTGAGAAGTAGCGCCAACCGAGCGCCGCAACGATCGCCGACAGCACTCCCCCCATGAGAAGCTCCTGCCAATTGAGTGTCCCGACGAGGGCGAGCCACACCCCGAATGAGACGACAAACGCCGTTAAGTAACGCTGAGTTCTATGTTCACCCTGTGCGTCCAACGCTAGACCTCCATGTGATACACTAGTTTTCCCAACGCCATGGGAATATCGACCGAAACGATCCTTATCCCCTCCGGTATACTCAGATGGCAAGGAGCAAAACAGAGCAGCCCCTTGATCCCCGCCCTTACTAGGTTGTCAGCCGTTTCCTGGGCGCATTCCACAGGGGTGGCAATGATCGCCAACCGCACCTTCTCCTCACGAATCCTCTTCCTGACAGTTGCAACATCCTCCACTGTCAGTGGGCCAATCTTCTTTCCAATTCGGCGAGGATCCTTGTCGAACGCGAGCACTATTTGAAACCCTTGTCGCTTCAGCTCGGGATTGCGCAAGAGGGCCGAACCGATGTTGCCAACACCGATCAGCGCCAATCGCCAGGTGCGATCGAGGTTCAATATCGCCCGCAGCTCCGTTATCAGCTGTTTGGTATCGTAGCCAACGCCGCGCGTGCCAAACTCCCCGAAATAGGAGAAGTCCTTGCGGATCTGAGCTGGGTTCATGTGCAGCGCGCTTGCCAAGCTCTGCGAAGAGAACTTCTCCTTCCCTCCGTTCCACATGCAATCGAGCTCTCGCAGGTAAGCGAGCATGCGCTGCATCGTCTCTTCCGGCACATCCATGTGTTTTACCATAGGGTCCTTTGTGCTTGTGTTCACGATCACAAGTTCGAGTTATAGCATCTTCTTGGAAACTTGTCAAGCCACAGAAGAGGAACTGGGAACGCGGAGCTCGGAACGCGGAATGCGGAGCTCGGAACGCGAAACGCAGAGCGAAAAGGCAATCTTCCTTCGTGTCCTTCGTGGTGAACGTACACGAGAGCCGCCGCGTGGGACAAGGAGCGGAAGAGCAATCCTCGCGCAAAGAACGCAGCGGAAAGGATGAACTCGGAGCGCGGAGTGCGGAACGTATCGCAAACGCGGAATGCGGAGCTCGGAACGCGAAACGCAGAGCGAAAAGGCAATCTTCCTTCGTGCTCTTCGTGTCCTTCGTGGTGAACGTACACGAGAGCCGCCACGCGAAACTCGGAAAAGTGGAACTGAAACCGGCCTCACGCGAAAGGAAGAAGCTGTGCTCCTTTCGTTCAGTCACTCACTAGCAGGTGGTCAAAGTGCATCCCACCGAATCTCCACAGCCCCTCGCGCCAGGAATTTGCCTCCTCGGAGGTCAGCTCTTCGGACACATCGTAGCGTTGCTTTCGCTGCAACTCCTGCAATAGGCGGGATAGATCCTCCAGTCTTCTGGCATGATCATCGCGTAGCATCTTCGCCACAGATCTGTCTGCCTGATCAATGACCGTCTCCAGATGTTGCTGACACAGACCATCTGAAAGGGCATACTCCTCCCACCATGGCTCCTCCCTGAGAGAGCGCGCCAAGAAGCTCCCCTTCCGTTCGGCCGCTTGATCGCGATATCGACAGAGGGGGCATTCGTTCACCTTCGCCATCCCTCTGCGCCCTGCATGTGACAGGCGAGAGATCTCCTCTCTGCTCACCGTGTCGTACAAGCGCGCTACTCCGCTTGGAGTGACAAGTTGCCTCCTCTTCACGACCATGCGCATCAGTTCAGCGTGTTCGCCACACAGGCCCAGGGAATCGGCAAAGCGAGCGTGAATCTGTGGATCGCCCGTGTATTCGTAGAGCAGATTCCACAGCCATTGCTCCTCTCTCTCGCGCACCAAGCGGCACATAACACACCCAGATTTCGTCAGGACATCGTGCAGGTGATAGGTGAACAACGCGGGGACGCCATTCCCCTTCTCCTCCCGCGCCAGGAGCATGTACCACGGACGATCGCTATTGGAGTGATGCCTCTCGCGACGAAAGATCATCGCCACTCATCCCGTTCTCCTTCTCTTCCTGTTTTCACTCTTGGTGTCTCCTCGATCTCCTCGTAGGAGTCATTAGCCCTTGGCAGGGCGCGCGGGATGGACTTCATCACCCATCTGTCGATTCCAAATGGACATTCTAGCCTCATCGCAGGTACCGCTCAACGCGGCATGGTTCCTTCATGCCCCTCGTCAGCATCGAGGGGGCTACCTCTGCGTGGTTTTCATTTGTGTGTGATGGAAGTTACACTCTTGCTCTTGTGGAAAGAGAACACGTGTATACCGTCTCTGAGATGAACAAGGTTGTGCGCCAGATGCTCGAAGGGGCTCTCGGCTCGGTCTGGCTGCGCGGCGAGGTGTCGAACCTCAAGCGTGCCGCCTCTGGACACACCTACTTCACCCTGAAGGATGACAGGGCAGAGATCTCGGCTGTCCGCTTCAAATCGGCTTCGCCGTTCCTCCCCGCCCCCACGCAACCACTGGAGGACGGGATGGAGATCCTCGCCTACGGCAGGGCGACCCTTTACGAGCCAAGAGGGCGGTATCAATTCATCGTCTCACTCGTGCAGCCGGCCGGGCTGGGAGCGCTGCAGGTCGCATTCGAGCAGTTGAAGAAGAAGCTCGACAAGGAGGGCCTGTTCGACGAAGCGCACAAGCAGCAGATTCCTCCCTACCCGCTGCACGTTGGTGTCGTCACGTCACCGACCGGGGCGGCGATCCGCGATATCATTTCCGTCACCAGCCGCCGCTTTCCACTGGCCCAGCTGTACATATTCCCCAGTGCTGTTCAGGGGGAGGCAGCTCCGGAGGAGATCGTATCGGCGATCGATAGCGCGCAGCGATTCAGCTCGTTGCATACGCCGCTCGATCTGTTGATCGTCGGCCGCGGCGGCGGTTCTCTTGAGGACCTGAACGTGTTCAACGCCGAATCCGTGGCGCGAGCGATATACGCCTGTACGATCCCTGTCATCTCCGCGGTCGGTCACGAGATCGACTTTACGATCTCCGACTTCGTCGCCGATCGGCGCGCGCCCACCCCTTCCGCAGCGGCGGAGATGGCCTTCCCGGACCAAGACGACCTGCGCCGCCAGCTACAGGACCTGGTCTCGCAGAGCATGCGGCGCGTGCGCATGCACATCGACCGCCGCGAGGAGAGGATGAGTTCGCGTCTGCACGAGTATGTCTTCCGCCTCCCCTCCCGCAGGATCGACTCGCTCTCTCAGCGCCTCGATCTCTACCTGCACGACCTACTGCGCGAGATGCGGCAAGCGCTGAGCAGAAGAGATCAAGCGCTCGAACACGCGCAGGGGCTCCTTGCACTATCCGATCCGCGCCTCCCACTGCGCCGAGGATACTCGATCACCCGCATCAGTGGAGAGAAAGAGCCGCTTCGTGACGCAAGGATCGTCTCCCCTGGAATGCAGATCGAGACAACTCTGCAGCTGGGAAGCATCACTTCAAGCATCGAGGAGGTGAAGACGGATGAAGATCGATGAGAGCCTGAACCGGCTGGAGGTGATCACCAAGCGCATGGGTCAGGAGGATGTGCCGCTCGATGAGGCGCTTGCCCTCTTTGAAGAGGGGATCACTCTCGCGACAGGGATCAAGAAATCGCTCGATGAGGCACGCTTGAAGGTGCAGAAGGTATTGGAAAAGGCAAAGGACACCTTCTTGATCGAGGATTTTGACCTGCAGTAGATAGGGCTTATAATCACAGGTATTATGAAAGATACCATAAACACGGACCTTATCATTATTGGTGCCGGACCAGCCGGCTTGACCGCGGGGATCTATGGTGGACGAGCGCTGCTCGATACCGTGATCCTGGAACAGGGGCTCCCGGGGGGACAGCTCAATGAGACGGACTTTATCGAGAACTTCCCCGGTTTCCCTGAGAAGATCGCCGGACCGGAGCTGATGAAGCGCATACGCTCCCAGGCGGAGAGACTGGGGGCGAAGATCGTCATGGAGGCAGTCACCGGGATCGAGGCGATCGGGGACGGGTACCGCGTACACGGAACGCAGAAGGAGTACGGGGCCCGCGCGGTGATCATCGCCAGCGGATCGCATCCACGAGAGCTTCCGGTGGAGGGCGCGAAGAAACTGAAGGGGAAGGGCGTCTCCTACTGTGCTACATGCGACGGGTTCTTCTTCCAGGGGAAGAGGATCATCGAGGTCGGAGCGGGTGATTCCGGACTCACCGAGGCGATATTCCTCACCAGGTTCGCTGAGTCGGTACAGATCGTCGTCCGCCATCCACAGGACGACCCAAAGGCCCTCCGCGCCTCCTCGAACATCCTGAAGAAGAGAGCCGAGGAGAACGAGAAGATCTCCTTCTTGTGGAACAGCGTGGTGGAGAAGGTCCTCGGTGAGGACCGCGTCACTGGTGTGCTATTGCGCGACCTTGGAACGGGGAAGACCGAAGAGTTGGCGATAGACGGCGTATTTGTAAACATCGGGCACATTCCTGATACTGAGTTCCTGAAGGGTGTAGTTGAGCTGGATGAACGGGGCTACATCGTCACCGATGATCACTTGCGCACCAACCTTCCCGGTGTATTTGCCGCTGGGGATGTCCGCGCGGATGCAAGCCGCTACGCTCAGGCAGTGATCGCTGCCGCGGACGGAGCGATTGCGGCGATGGAAGTGGAGAACTACCTAGCGAGCCAGAAGAGGTGAGACAGAACGTGTACATGACCATCCCGGAGTTCCAAGCACGCACGACAGAGCGTTTCCCAGATAGGGTAGCGGTGAGGAACACGAAAGAGAAGCCGCAGGAGCCACGGGAGGTCACCTACAGCGAACTCGAGAGCATGACGAGCAAGCTGGCCACGGGGCTAGCGAAGCTAGGGATAAGAAAGAACGACAAGGTAGGGATCATGTCCCGCCCCCGCATTCGCTTCGCAGCAGCCTTTCTCGCCATCACTCGCCTCGGGGCGTGGGTGATCCCGCTCGATCCCACGCTGACCGCATCCGAGGTGAAGGACATCGTCGATCGATCCGGGGCGAAGGCAGTGTTCGCCCCGAGCGAGCTACTCGAGCGACTCCCGCAAGATGGCATAGAACTGATCAACTTCGACGACGGTGATGAGGGAACGCCGTTCTCGTCCCTCCTCCTCGACGGGGATCCGCCCCAGGTGAAGATCGAAGAGACCGATATCGCCGTTCTAGCCTACACATCCGGAACAACAGGCGGGGCAAAGGGAGTCCTGTTGAGCCACGGGAACATCGCCGCCGACATCGAAGGGTGCATCAAGGTAATGCCGATCACGGAACAGGACGCCTTCCTGTCGATCGCCCCCTGGCACCACATCCTTGGACTAACAGTGACGCTCCTTGTCCCAATGTACACAGGAGCACTCGCCATGTACACCGACGACTACCGCTCGATAGCGTCCCTCATGAAGAAGAATGAGGTGACGATCTTCACCGGCGTTCCCAAGCTATACCATGCAATGTACGAGAAGCTGATTGCGCAGGTGAGGTCATCCCTTCTCGGGCGAATGATGCTTCCAATCGCTCCGCGCTTGGTGGGTAGGAAGATCAAGGACTCATTGACTGACGGAAGGCTGCGCTTCTTCATCTCCGGCTCCGCACCCCTCGACCCAAAGGTTGCCCTGGGGTTTCGCAGGTTGGGGATCGGCCTGCTGGAAGGGTACGGCCTCACCGAGACCTCACCCGTCGTCTGCTTCTGTGACCCGTTCTCCCGCAAGGCTGGATCGGTCGGTGCCCCCATCCCCGGAGCGGAGGCGAAGCTGATCGATGTTCGAGAGGACGGCGTCGGCGAGCTGCTCATACGTGGTCCGATCGTAATGCAGGGCTACTATGAGAACCACGGAGCGACGCAGGAGGTGATCGACGATGAGGGGTGGTTCCACACCGGGGACCTGGCGGTGATCGACAGCGATGGTGAAATCTACCTCAAGGGTCGCGCCAAGCACGTGATCGTCCTGGAGAGCGGGAAGAACGTGTACCCAGAAGAGGTGGAGTGGGAGCTTTCGCGCATCCCATACATCGAGGAGGTTCTCGTCCGCGGAGGCAAACTGAACGGACAAGAGGTTGTTCAGGCAGTGATCTATCCGAACGAGGAAGCGCTGGAGAAGGACGGACATGCAGATGCCCCGCTACAAGCCATCTGGGATGCAATCAAGATCCGCCAGGGGAGACTCGCACCGCACAAGCGCATTCGCCGGAAGGAGGATGTCATTCTCGTCGACGAACCGTTTCCCAAGACGAGCACGATGGACATCAAGCGCCACCTGTACAAGGGAGGAAACCATGTATCCGACGCTTAATGAGTTATTCAACAAGTCTGTTGCCTCACACGGCGACAAGATCGCACTGCGCATGCTGATCCCCAAGGAACGAAAGCGGGGCCGCGGGATACAGCTTATCCTAAATGAGATCTCGTACGCCCGCTTGGGAGAGATGGTCGGCCGCTTGGCAACAGCCCTCGATGGGCTAGGGGTGAAGAAGGGGGACAAGGTCGCCCTCATCTCCAAGCCCCGCGCCGCTTGGGCGACGGCGTTCTTTGCTGTGCTCAGGTGCGGAGCCACTGTCCTCCCTCTCGACCCCGAACTGCAGCAGGGGGAGATAGAACGCATACTCGCTGAGGCGGAGGTCAAGGCAGCCGTCGTCTCAGGATTGAAGGCGGATGACTTGCGGCAGATACGGGACAATCGCCTGCACGATACTATCATCATCTCCATGGATCGGCCGGATACAGAAGACGTCTACTTCCTGGACAAGCTCCTGCTGGGAAAGAAGGAGTTCCCCGAGGCTGACGTCTCTCCAAACGACATGGCGGTACTGATGTACACATCCGGGACGACGGGAAACGCCAAGGGAGCGATGCTGCTCCACCGCAACATCTCGTCGAATGCCATTACTGGAATGAAAGTTGCCGACATCTCAGAGAGCGACAACTTCCTGACAATCGTACCGTGGTATCACATCTATGGGCTGACAGTTTCGCTCCTCGTCCCGCTTTTCGCAGGATCAACAGCGACCTACGCCCCGGTGGATCGCAATCTGACCACCGTGATGACCAGAGCGCGCCCCACAGTCCTCCTCGGCGTCCCCAAGCTGTACAACGTGTTGTACAACAAGGTGATGACCTCCATCGAGTCAAGCCCCGTCAAGAAAGCTATCTACAAGCTCTCTCCCACACTGATGGGAAAGCTGGTGAGCAAGAAACTGTTCGGGAGGAACTTCCGCTACTTCACCTCCGGTGGTGCGCCATTCAGCCGCGAGGTGGCGAACGGCTTCCGCAAGATGGGAATCGGTGTTATGGAGGGGTATGGCCTCACCGAGACCTCCCCAGTACTCGCGATGTGCGAGCTGTTCACAACAGAGCCGGGGATGGTAGCCTACGAGAACGTGGAGCTGAAGATAGACAAGCCTGATGCCTCTGGGGTCGGCGAGGTGCTCGCTCGCGGGCCGAACATCATGGCCGGCTACTACAAGAACGAGAAAGCGACCGCCGAGGTGATAGACTCCGAAGGCTGGTTCCACACGGGCGACCTCGGTCGGATGGAGGGCGATCGCCTGATCCTCTCCGGGCGAGCGAAGAACGTGATCGTCCTTGAGACGGGCAAGAACGTCTACCCAGAAGAGGTGGAATGGGAGCTCTCCAGGATCCCCGGCATCGAGGAACTGCTAGTCTACGAGGCGGAGCGCCAGGGTACGCCGGTCGTCGCTGTGAAGATCTACCCGAAGTGGACCGACCTCAAGGAGAAGGGAATAACGACCCCCGAACAGGCGATCGACTACCTGTGGGAGGAGATCAAGGCGCACAACGAGAACCTGGCCCCGTTCAAGCGGATCAAGTACCGCGACGTGATCACCCTTGTAGACGAACCGTTCGAGAAGAGCGTGAAGATGGATATCAAGCGCTACAAGTACAGCGACTAGCGAATGCGGAACCCGGCCTCTCCCGCGTCAGGTTCCTCCCAGGTGACCTCCACTCCGTCCACCCTGGCCATGGGCGGCCCTGAACGGGTCCAGGCTATGAACGCCTGAACATCATCAGCTTCGCCTTGGGCGACCATCTCCACGCGCCCGTCCGGCAGGTTGCGCGCCCATCCCCGCAGCCCAAGCTCCACCGCCTTGGCTCGTGCTGATGCACGATAGAACACGCCCTGTACACTCCCTGATACTAGTATGTGTGCGCGAATAGTCAGATTATCTAATGTCTCTTGCATGCTTTTCTTCAGAAACACCCTCTTGTCAGTCGATACCTATTTCAGTATACTTAAACGATGTGAAAGGAGGTGAACAAGGCAATATGGTCAACAGAGTGAATACCTTATCC
>JAGGSM010000135.1 GCA_021159105.1 Candidatus Bipolaricaulota bacterium | reverse complement strand
GAGGTGCTCGCTCTTTTCTTGAGCCGTTGATAGACCACAAGCGCCTTGGCCAAACCTGCCGCAGAAACCGTATCGATCAGCTCTCCTATTCGCTCAACAGAGAGAACCCGCACCTGACCGATCTTCACCCACGAGCGCCTGGGCGGTTTGCGCGAGTCGGGTTCAAGTGTCAGTGGAAACCCCGCACACTGAGGTCGACCCGTGATTGCCAGGGCTATCACAGTGCCAGAGCGTTCGTTGAAGACATCATGGCTGATCACAACAATCGAGCGCTTGCCTGCCCGCTCGCGTCCACGAACCTCGTGAGATCGGACCAGCGAATCTCTCCCCCTCAGTATTCTGGCCATTCCCGCAGTGTGTTGGATGACCATTCATCAGCCAATGCCTGTTCGGCTGCTGCGTCCAGTTTGGCACGTTCCTTCGCAAGGCGTGTGCGCTCCAAACGCGCAAGTTTCTCTTGTATGCCCTCTTGAATCCCCTGCAGGGGTTCATTTCCCGCCCCAAGGGGCAGAAACTCAATCCCTGCAAGCAACTTAGTATGGGACATGCTTTCGGAGAGATCTTTCACAGTTGCTTCCACACAAGCAGCGCAAGAAACAGTGACTCATACTTCAACTCAAGGGGATGTCCCCTCCAGGAATGGATACTCCGAGCGAACACAGCATGGACAGTCATTGCCTTGCTTGATCTCAAGTGATGTAAACTCATTCTGCCAGATGTCGTATGTCGTGAGGGTGGCCGGAACGTCCAACGCCCCCAGGAGTATCTTCAGCGCGAGCGTTGCCTGCAGCGAGACGATGGCGCGTGGGATGGTGTTGATCAATCCACTATTCCCCGCAGTGAGGACGAATTCGTCGGGCACGGGATCTGGCGACAGGCAGCGCAGGCAGGCCGTCCTGTGCGGTATGATCGGCATCGTCATCCCAAACGTCCCGGCAACCGCGGCAAAGATCCAGGGGACGCCGTGCTTGACGCAGGCGTCGTTTAGCAGGTAGCGTGAGGGCATGTTGTCGAAGCCGTCGAGGACGAGGTCGACTCCAGCGAGGAGCCGCTCGATGTTGTCCGCCGCGATCCGCTCGACCTTGAAGTCGATCTCGATCTCACTGTTGATCCCTTGCAGGGCCCTTCCTACTGCCTCAGCCTTGTGTTCTCCAATATCTGCTTCACGAAGCAACCCCTGTCGCTGCAGGTTTCCCATCTCCACCGTGTCGGAATCGACGAGGATGATCTTTCCAACCCCGGCGCGGGCAATGATCTCAGCACTATTCGAACCAAGTGCACCGCAGCCAGCAACGAGCACAGTTGAATCTCGCAGCCGCTCCTGGCCAGCAGCGCCGATCTCCGTAAGGCTCGTCTGACGCAGGTAGCGATCGCTTGACTCCATCGATCTAGAACCTGGCGGCAACGAACAGCTCAAGGAGGAGGCTGTTGTACATCTTGCCGTCGCTCTTCGTCCCGGTGAGGTAGGAGGCGGAGAGGGATGTCTGCCACGTTTTGGAGATTGTCAGATCGGCGCTCGTCTTCAGCGACAGGTTGATATCCGGCATCTCACTCCGCGAGGCGTAGCTCCCGTCGAGGTCGATCCGGACACCGATCGGCTGATAGAGGACGCCCTCTGGGAACGGGTCGGTGGTGAAGGTGTAGTTGTTGGTCACGCTCACCGTCATGTTCCCGCTCCGCTGCGTGCCGGAGGAACCGCGCGCGCTGATGCGCAGCGTGTCCCGTCGCCCATCCTCGGGAGACCAAGTGAGGGATCCGGTGAGCGTGCGGCTGGTCGAACCGCGGGTCTCACCGCGATAGGTGACGTTGCTCGCGTTCTGGGTGAAGGAGATGTTCGGCCGCAGGTCCGGGATCCCGCTGTAGGCGAGGCTGAGGGAGATGCGGTCCGTGGTCTGCTGCCTGTCCTGTCCGAAGCCGGAAAGGTCGCGACCGATCATCGCCTGCGCGGAGAAGTCGCTCACCACCGCCCGCAGGTTGGCCTGCCCGTTCAGCAGGAGCGTTCCCTTCTGATCGTTTCCTCCCAAGGTGAAGCGTGGGGTCAGCTTGACCGCTGAGATCGAAAACGCCACCGGCCTCAGGTCAAGTGTGGCCGCCTGCGTGATGCGCGCCTGTTCGTCCGTGAGGGCGCGGCTCCCATCCACCGTGTAGGTCAGCGTCGTACCGAGAAGTCCGGTGAATGTGTGGCGCACGCTCCCTTTCAGGTTCCACTTCTCGCTCCCGCTCGTCTTGCTCGCGGAGAAGCTCATCGGGCGGGCCCAGCTCCCGCTCAGGCTGATCTCTGGGGTGATCTGCCAGTCGGCGCTGGCAGAGAGCCTGTTCTCACGCGGATTGGCCACACCTGCAATCCCGTAGCGCAGTGTGTCGTTCCAGCCAAGGGTCAGAGCGAGGGCCTTTGAGAACAGGCTGTCCGACAGCGAGAACGAGTAGGTGATCGTGTCGCTGTCAAAGCCCCGGGCGAAGAAGTCCTCGTCCACCAGTCCCTGGCTGATCGACAGATCGGCATGCACTCCCAGGTCGATCGAGAGTGAGGCGTTGTTCTGCATGGTGTCGCGCGGATGATCGCTCGAGTGATCGACCTGATAGAAGCTGTGTGATGCGGTAAGCTCGACCCCATCCGCGATGTGGAAGTTTCCGCTCAGGTTCCAGCCGGTGGAGTCGCTGCGCGAGAGGCGCCCGATGGTGGTGAACGTCGGCTGCACCGACTCGAAGCTCCCGGAAAGTGAGTAGTTTTCCGCGCTCCGATTGAAGCTCGCCCGTGCCAGGATCCCTTTGTCGGTGTGGTCGGAAGCGCTGATGTCCATGAAGCGGGAGTTGTCCCGCCCGTCGAGCAGGAGATCGGAGTTGGCGAACGTCTCGCTCCCCTCACCGATCTGCCAGACCATCAGCTTGTAGTCCGAGTCGGCGCGGCTCCCTGCCCACAGAGTGCCATCGGGTGCGACATCGACCGCGGTGATCGGCCAACCGGCGGCCGCAGGTAGGCTCTCCCCGTCCTTGTACAGGCCGTCGCTCAATCCGTAGTAGAGGTCAGTGTCCCGGAGTGCGACGCAGTAGACAGGCTCACCCTGCACGATCCAGCTCAGCGCCCCGCCACTCAGTACAGCGAGGCCGTCGCTCGAAGCGATGTACAGGCCGGTGCCGTCCGAAGCCAAGGCGTTGATCTCCTCTGACTGAGCACCGGGAACGGCTGTGAAGTCACCGGAGTCCACGTCGAGCGTGAACAGGCCATCGTCGGTTCCCACGTAGGGCTTATCCCCGCTCACGGCGATGGCGAAGATGGTCGAGAAGGCAGCAGACCTGTAGACCACGTAGGAAGCCGGATCGTCGAGCGATCCTTCAGGGACGAGAGCCAGGCCGTCCTCCGTGCCGATGTAGAGCGTGCCATCTTCCAGGAGCAGGGAGTGGATGGCCACGTTCGGCAGCCCATCCTCTGAGTAGTAGCGCTTCCAGTTCTCCACCTGATCGAACGGCGCCTCCCCGCTCAGGCTGAGGACGGTGAGGCCGGATGAGGTGCCAAAGTAGATGTGTTCGCCATCGCCTACCATCGCGTAGATGCGGCTGCCAGAGAGGCCGCTCGCCGCGCTGTAGGGAGTCCACTTTCCATTGTGAAGGACGCTCAAGCCGTTTAGGCTCGCGACAAGCGTGTAATCACCGATGGTGAGGATCGATGTGATCTCGTTTGGCATGTTCAGGCGCATATTGTCGTCGAACGGGAAGACGTTGTTGTTATATCCCGCCGTGAACTGCGCGTTGAACCCGTCAAGCTTGATCGTCCCGACGACGCCGGAGACGGTGTGAGTATTCGGCATCGTGCGTGCCCGATCCCTGTCGGCGGTCCCTCCAGCGCTGTCCGCCGCCTGCAACAGGCTGAGGTCGAGGGTGAGCACCGATGAGACTGGGAGGGTGAGCATCGTCCCGTAGAAGCTTCGCGCGTACTCCGCGCTCGAACCGAGGCCGCCGCGCGAGCGCTCGTAGTCAACGCGAATCTTGTCGTTCTCCTTCACCTGCACGAGGAGTGTGAGCATGCCGAGCTCATAGTCTATCGCATAGTCCGTGTCGCGCACGAGGAGCTTTCCGTTCAGGTACACCTTCTCGCTTCCCGGAACGACCGACAGGCCGAGGTTGAAGATGTCGCCGGAGACTTTGTAGTCGAACGACACCCGCACGGCGCTCTTCGCATCGGCGAAGAACTCAGATGGGAAGTCGAGCTCGATGATCCCCTCTTCGGCATAGGTCGTCACCTTGTAGTTCGTGAACTCCGGGTCCGTCACCGGCCGGAACGTCCCTCCGCCCAGGCTCACCTCGACGCTGACCGATCCGTCCTTGACGTTCTTCTTGCCGAGGTAGTAGAAGCGGTGCTGCGTGCCGCTGGCAAGTGGGTAGGAGTCCTGGTCCACATCGATCGTCGCTTGCGCAACAAGGCTGTCCAGGAAGCGCGCCTCGTATTCGCTTCCTGTGGTGAACGGGTAGGTCTTCCTCTCGCTTCCCGTCAGTTCATGCTGCGCGTTGTAGTCCTTGATCGCATCCTGCAGCCTCTTTCGCAGCAGCGCCCGCGGTTCCGACTTCAAGACAAGGCTCTCCGCGCTGTCTCCGACCACAGCGAAGGAGTCCCCCTTGAGCTCCTCGGATGGGGACGTCGAGATGTCATCGTACAGGTATCCGAGGGAGTACTGACTCAACAGGGAGCGCAGCGGATCCCCGACCACGAGGGTGAGATCGACGATGGAGAAATCCGCGATGAACGGGGATGACAGGGCAAAAGCGTATAATCCAGCTATGTTCGTCCGGTAGGGTCGAGGGATCCACGGGGTTTCCGGCTGCGCAGCCGCGTACAGGACCTGCGCGTGCGCGGTGGTGCCGATGAAGGTCTGGGACTCCGAGATCCCCTCGATCTGGGAGACGACGCCGGTCAGGGTCGTGCCGTCCCTCATGTAGTCCAAGCGCAGTCCCTTGAGCTTCTTGTTGTACACGGCGAACGCCTGTTTGCCGGTGAGGGAGAAGTCACCTAGCACGCCTTTGAGGTGCTCGGTATCGAGGTTGATCGTCAGCGTCTGCATGCTCGCCGGCTCTTTGTCGTTGAAGTGAGCAGCTATCGTGAGGACCGATAGGGCCTCGCCCTTGATGTCGACAGCGAGGGACTGATCGAGCGAGATCTGGTACGGGCTCGCACCGGCCTTCGCCAGCCCGCTGGCATCACCGATCCCGTAGCTCAGGGTCCACGTCTTGCTCCCGGTGAGCGTGAGCTTGAAGTTCTCCCCCTGTTCGGTCTCAGGGAGGGCCAGAAACGATGCCCCAATGATCACAATGAGCAATGAAACAAGGATCCTACGTGCTAGTCTCCCGCGGCTGTTGTAATTCACAATCCCTCCTAGAAGCGAAACTCGAGCGACACGCGATGGGTGTCGGGGAAAGCGTCACGCGTGATGTACGCCCAGTCTATCTCAAAGCTCGAGAAGCGCACTGAAAGCCCGAACGTCGCTCCATCACCGTCGTAACCGACCCGGGCGGCCAGGCCGTCAACATACGTCTCGAACCCAGCACACAGGCGAGGGGAGCCAGAGAAGAGCCCCGCCCCCTCGACCGCGGCGTTCACCCCCACGCCATCACCCACGGCGAGCGTTATCCCTACCCCGATCCTCATGAGCGGAGTCCACTCCTCGCTGTGGCTGGGGAAGACGATCGGCTCGCTGTAGGCGTTCTCCACCAGCAGGCCGACGCGGACAATGTCCGTCACAACAAGGAGCGCTGGATCGAACGCCCATCCAGTGACATCGTTCGGGGAGGTGGCGCGGTACACCTTGAACCTCCCGCCGATCCCCACCGGGCCGATGTTGAATCCTGTGGAGACGATTCCGCCCCCGCTCGTGTAACTGAACGTCTCCCCGCTCGCCTCGATCGGGCCGGAGTCGAGGTAGAGGACAGAAGCACCGAAGTAGGGGAGGACGAACTGAAGCGATGCGTAGTTCACCGCATCGAACTGCCGGGCAAAGAGGGAAGAGAGGCTTATCTGCTTGATCCACCCTAGTCCGGCCGGGTTGTAGAAGGCGGCGCTCGCATCGTCAGCAAGCGCGACGAACGCCCCACCCATCCCAGAGGCACGCGCCGATGGAGAGAGGTCGAATATGGAGGCAACATTCGAGTATCCGCTCGCAAGCAGGCTCACGCTAACGAGCATGGTCAACGCCAATGCCACTATTCCTCTTTTCATCGAGAGATCACCAACCTTCCCACCGCTGAGTTCCCCACGTCGGTAGTGATTATGTACAGGTAGAGTCCATCTGCCAACGCCCTCCCCGCACGATCGAGGAGGTTCCATGTGTAGCTGTTACCCGCCACCGGAAGAGCGGCTTCGAGGACCGTCTCTCCGGAGACCGTGATCACGTGCAGGCTCGCCTCCGTCGCTTCCTCCGGGAGGCGATACTTGAAGCTAGCCTCCCGCACCACCGGGTTCTCGACGAGATTCACAATGGGCACAGCCCCGGGCGGTGGGCCAACCTGGCTGACGACAGTATCGACCGCGTCGTGGGCGTTCAGCTTTCCCCAGCCCCAGTGCGCGCTGGGGACGCTGGCGGTGAACGTATCCCGCATCGCTGTCGTGGTGAGGATCGTCTTGACCTGATCGGCGGTCAGCTGCGGATCGATCGAGAACATCAGCGCGATCGTGCCAGCCACGTGCGGGGCGGCCATGCTCGTCCCCAGGTTCATCGTATGCATGCCATCGGGATTGGAGAGGTACAGAGCGGACGGAGAATCAGCAGAAAGGGTTGAACATATCCACGCCCCAGGTGCTGTGATCTCCGGCTTCTGCCTCCCATCGCGCGTCGGGCCGATGCTGGAGAAGTAGGAGAGATCGCCCACCTGCGTGCTCGAGGAGAAGTCCTGCTCCCCGGCCAGGGATGGCCACTGCGCCTTGGTGTTGAACGATCCCACGGTGATCACCTTCTTCGCGTTCCCCGGCTCGTCGATCGTCTCGCTCGTGTCGCCACCGATCATCCTGCCCTCCGCCGACGTGATCCAGCCATCGAACCTGCCGCCGCCGCCGGCATCGGTCACGCTGATCCCCCACGGTGCGCCGCTTGCAAGGCCACTCAACGTTACGAGAACCTCGTTGTCATGGTTGTTCGGATTCTCCCCCGCCGAGGCGTTGTCCACACTCACCGTCCCGCTTGGGGTGGTGACGTTGCCGGTCGATCCAGCGGTGACAGTGAGAGGGGAGCCGATCGGAGGGGTGACGGTGATGGTGAACGCCGATCCTCCCGGGTACCACAGCGACATATCGAGGGAATCAGCTCCCGGATCGACGGAGAAGGTGAACGTATCGCCGGAGAGGTAGTGTGCCACGTGCAGCGCTTGGTCCCCCTCGTTCCCAGCGGAGACGACGATCGCCCTCCCCGGCCGATCGAGAAGCTCGTCCAGCCCCTGCTCGAACAGGCTCGTGCCATCGTGCGGTCCATCCTGACCGCCGAGGCTCAGGTTGACCACAGCGGGGAGCCCCGCCTGCTCGGCCTGATCGAAGATGTAGCGGACACCTGAGAGGATGTCCGAGGTGTAGAACGGAGTTTTGACAGAGATTATCTGCGCACCCGGGGCAACGCCGATCATCCCCGCACTCGACGAGGTTCCATCTCCAGCAGCGATCCCCATCACGTGCGTTCCATGCCCCTCCGTATCCTTCTCGTGAACGATTCCGCTGTTCGGCCCGAACCCGCCGGCGATGTCGCTCTCGATGTCCGCACGCGTGTAGTAAGCGCCGAACAGGCCGCTCGTCTGGTCCCAGATCGATAGGATGCGCGATGACTCCTCCACACCATCTCCGTCTGAGTCGTAGCGAAAGTCAAGGTGCATGTAATCGATCCCCGTATCGACCGCGCCGACGATCACGTTCGCCCCAGTGTCCGAGGTGGGAGGGGCATGCACCAGGCTCCCCCCGATCGCCGGGACGCTCACATCGAGCTTCGGTTCCGCCTTCCACGCAGGCTCCACATAGATCACGTCCGGTGAATCGATGAGCGTCAACAGTGCCGCAAGAGGGACCCTCATCCCGAGGATCGTCCCTGTCGACACCATCACCGGCAGGCCGAGGAAGCTCGTCCCGAAGAACGGGTACGCCAGCTTCACTAGCACCCCCAGCTCATCTGCCCCGTCACCGCCGGGGCCAACCGGCACTACGACCAAGCCCTTCGTGGAGAATACCTCCATCGATGAGGCGTAACTCGACAGATCGACATCGCCGCTTCCCTGCGAGAGTAGCTCGCGCAGCATTGGCGAGAGCTTCCCCTCCTGACCGGCGGAGGCGACGAGGCTGAGAGCGAGAAGAACGACAAAGAGGACCACCAGGAATCTTCGCAAATTAAGCATCTCCTTGACCATACGATAGTTAAATACTGATTGTACCATGCTCAATCGAGGCACACAAAACTTGGCCCATCAGCAGCGCACTACCACCTTCGGACCTTTGCGCTGCGGGTAGCACACCACCTCACACAAGCGGGCCTGGAACCAACCGCTGCAGGGTATGACCTACCCCGGCTGCAAGCGGACCGTGTATCGAAAAGGTTCGTGAAAAGCACTCCCCAAGCACGCCGGAAATCGACCCTTGCAGGGTATGACCTACCCCGGCTGCAAGCGGACCGTGTATCGAAAAGGTTCGTGAAAAGCACTCCCCAAGCACGCCGGAAATCGACCCTTGCAGGGTATGACCTACCCCGCCGCAAGCGGACCGTGTATCGAGAAGCTTCGTGAAAAGCACTCCCCAAGCGCGCTGGAAATCGACCCTTGCAGGGTATTGACTGCGAAGCGGTTTGGCCTATACTGATTATAGCGGTAAAGGGCCGTATCTCTATGAACCGCAAAACAGTATGAAAGGAGGCAGAGATGACTAGAATGCTGTTGTTCGGGCTCATTATCGTTACGCTGGCGGGCACAATCGCGTGTGCCCAGAGTATGACAATCAACGAGGTCGCCTGGGCAGGAACGGCGGCAAGTGCAACGGATGAGTGGATAGAGCTTTACAATCCGACGGACGCTCCAGTCGACCTCACCGGTTGGACCCTCACCTTCGGGAAGACCGTGATCGACCTCGGAAAGGCGACCGACACGACCGTCGAGCCAGGTGGGTACTTCTTGCTTGAACGGACCGACGACAAGACGGTCTCGGACATCGCGGCTGATCTCATCTACACTGGATCGCTCAGCAATTCCGGGAGCGTGCTCAGCCTGCTCGATCAGAACGGAGAGGTAGTCGACACGGCGAACTCCGGGGTAGAGAAGGGCTGGGCCGCGGGGAGCGCCAAGATTGAGGGAATCGCATATGCGACGATGGAACGGATCGATCCGAGCGGCCCGGATCTCCCAAGCAACTGGCGATCGAACAACGGCCTGATCACCTGCGGTCACGACGCCGCTGATCAAGCGATAAACGGGACACCGCGGGCGAAGAATTCCGCCACGATAGTCTGGGAGACGGCGCCAACGGTGATGCTGAACGGCCCAGCTGAGGGACAGGCCCTGAGCGGAAACCTCGTCATCTCCTGGCAGGCGCATGACCCGGACGGAGATGATTCACTCCTCCAGGTGAACATTCTCATTTCGGCGGATGGAGGTGACTCCTTCTCCCCACTGGTGAGCGGCCTGGTCGGTGATTCCTACGTTTGGGACACGACAGGCTATGAGAACGGGGATCGATATGTGCTCCAGGTGCAGGTGAAGGACCCCGATGGGAACATCGGTGAGGCGTCAAGCCCCGTGTTCTCGATCGAGAACTGAGCTTGATGAGGTATCAGCGTAGCTTGCACAGCTCCTTGATCTCATCCATGTGAGCGTACGCCTCGTCCTTACCGGCTGCGATCGCCTCCGCCACGTGCTTGAAGGCGAGCATGGTGATCCATCCAACCTCCGGACGGAGGAGGACGAGGCGCCCCTTCGACCTCACACGCGCAGCCTCTATCTGCAGGTGAGTCAACTCATGCGAGGTTATCCGCTGTGATTGCAGGAGCGCATCGATGGTGGTCTTGACACTGCGCTTGGTCGGGGCGCCTGTGTCGACTGCAATAACGACATCCGCGCCCATCTCCATCACCACGCTCACCGGGACCTTGTCTATCACCCCACCGTCAATCAAGTAGCGCCCCTGATGCTCCACAGGGGAGAACGTCCCCGGGATGGCCGCGCTGGCGGCCACCGCCTTGTACAGTTCCCCTTCGGTGAGGACGACCCGCTCCCCCGTCTGCAGATCGGCAGCGACAACGGCAAACGGGATCTCCGTATCGGAGAAACTCTTGTTTGCAGTCAGCAGGGAGAACAGCTCGTAGATCCGGGCTAGATCGCGAGGGAACGTCTCGCTGTCGTGCCAGTCGGAGCCACGGACGTATTCGATCAGCCCCCTCCCGATCGCTCGCTGCACCTCGCGGATCGTGCTATCTGAGACCTGCAGGAGCTCATTGATGTCGAGCATACACACGAGACGTCGCAGACGATCAAGGTCGGTTCCAATCGCCCTGACCGCGCCCATGACCGCGCCCATGCTGGTCCCGCTGATGAAGTGGATCGGTATGTTCTCCTCTTCCAGGGCGAGGAGGACACCGAGGTGAGCGAAGCCGCGCGCCCCACCGCCGCCAAGAGCCAGACCGATCTTCCTCTTACTCAACGAAAAATCCCCCCTTGCCGCATGATAAGCGAGCAAAGGGGGGAAGACAACTTATGTCAGACTAGTAAGGCATCCCGCCCGGCATTCCACCGCCGGGCATCGCCGGAGCCTCTTCCTTCTCCTTGATCTCGGCGACGAGCGCGTCGGTGGTCAGGAGCATACCAGCGATGGAGACCGCGTTCTGCAAGGCAGACCGGGTCACCTTGGTCGGATCGATGATACCAGCATCGAACATGTCGCGGTACGACTCGGAGAGGACATCGAACCCAACACCGGGCTTCTCTTCCTTCACCCGCTCGACGATGATCGCTCCCTCGAAACCGGCGTTGTCGGCCAGCTGACGGAGAGGAGCCTCGATCGCTCGGCGCAGGATCTTCACCCCTACCGCCTCATCGTTCTCCAGCTTGAGCTCGTCCAGCTTGGTGGCGGCGTTCAATAGAGCCGTCCCACCACCGGGGAGGATCCCCTCGTCGACTGCCGCCTTGGTCGCTTCCAGCGCGTCCTCCATGCGGTGCTTCTTCTCGGAGAGCTCGGTCTCTGTCGCAGCACCGACCTTGATCACAGCGACACCGCCGGCGAGCTTCGCCTTGCGCTCTTCCAGCTTCTCGCGATCGTAGTTGGAATCAGTGTTCTCGATCTGAGCCTCGATCTGTTCGATCCGTCCCTTAATCGCATCCGATGAGCCGCTCCCGCCGACGATGGTCGTGTTGCTGCCGTCGACCTTCACGCGCTCGGCGCGACCCAGCATGTCCAGGGTGGTGTCCTTGATCTGCATACCAGCGTCCTCGGCGACGACCGTTCCACCGGTGAGGATGGCCAGGTCCTCGAGCATCGCCTTGCGGCGGTCGCCGAAACCAGGAGCCTTGACCGCACAACTAGAGAGGGTTCCCTTAAGCTTGTTCAGCACGAGGGTGGTCAGGGCTTCACCGGTGACGTCCTTGGCAATTATCAACAGCGGCTTCCCGCTCTGAGCGATCTTCTCCAACAGCGGAACAAGGTCAGCGGCGTTCTTCAGCTCCTGATCGGTGATCAGAATATAGGGATTCTCCAGCGCGACCTCCATCTTCTTGGGGTCGGTCACGAAGTAGGGAGAGATGTACTCCCGATCGAACTGCATCCCCTCGACCACGTCGTAGTACGTGCTGATGGTATCGGAGTCCTCCACCGTGATCACGCCATCGTCGCCGACCGCCTCCATGGCATCAGCGATGATCTTACCGATCGCCTCGTCGTTTGCGGAGATGGTCGCTACCTGCGCCGTCTCGTCCTTCGTCTTCAGCGAGCGGCTCTGTTCCTTCAGCCCCTCGACGATCTTCTCCGCCCCCTTTTCCAATCCGCGCTTCAGTTCCATCGGATTGGCACCGGCAGCGAGGTTCTTGAACCCTTCCTCGATCATCGCGTGAGCCAGGATCGTCGCCGTGGTCGTCCCGTCACCGGCGATGTCGTTCGTCTTCGACGCGACCTCCTTCACCAGCTGCGCGCCCATGTTCTCGTAGGGATCCTTGTACTCCTGCTCCTGGGCGATGGTCACTCCATCATTTGTGATGTCCGGGCTGCCGAACTTCTTATCGATGATCACGTTTCGGCCGCGCGGCCCAAGCGTGATGCGCACGGCGTCTGCCAGCTTGTCGATTCCCGCCTTCATGCGGCGACGCGCTTCATCGCCGAATATTACTTCCTTTGCCATGATGAATTCCCCCTTTCCTACTCAATAACCGCGAGAACGTCGCTCTCTTTGACCAACAACAGCTTCTCTTCGTCCGCCTCAATCTCAGTCCCAGCAAAACTGGAAACGAGTATCTCGTCCCCCTTCTTGACGTTGAACTTCTCGTCAGTACCGAGCTCAAGGATCTTGGCGCGCACTACCTTGTCGCTCTTGGCGCTCTCGGGAAGGACTATGCCTCCCGCAGTCTTCCTCTCTTCCGGCTCCAGCTTCTTAGCCAGGATACGCTTTCCCAATGGCTTGATCTTCATTCTTCTATCCCCTCCTTATGGGTTTGTTAGCACTCTCAGGTCTTGCTTGCTAAACGTATTGTAACCGGGGACCTTTTGCGCGTCAAGACCCAGGCAGCAGTTGCTTCAAATACTGGGCAAGAGTACATTTACGCATATGCCATCGGGTAAGGTGCACCTCAGAATCGAGATGATCGTCTTCGTCGGACTCCTCGGTGCGGGGGCGTACCT
Source organism: Candidatus Bipolaricaulota bacterium (assembly GCA_021159105.1). Lineage (GTDB taxonomy): Bacteria > Bipolaricaulota > Bipolaricaulia > UBA7950 > UBA9294 > M55B144. The sequence continues at coordinate 8,555 of JAGGSM010000135.1, read as the reverse complement.
GTGGGCGAGGGGGCTCGTATCAGCGGTCTACATCGGATTGTTTCTCGCTTCCTACCTCTTCTCCAGCCTCTTTCTCAGCCCCGATCTTGACCTGCGGGGAAGCGCCCCCTACCGCCGCTGGGGTCCCGTCCGAGTTCTGTGGCGTCCCTACGCGCACTTCTTCCGCCATCGCGCCCTCTCCCACCACATCATCTACGGACCATTGACGCGTATCGCCTACTTCGGTGGGCTGATATCGCTTCTCTTCATCGGCGCGACGTACCTCACTAACTGGCACGTCAGGATGCCTATCCCTCGCTGGCCGGTGATCGTATCCATTCTGTGCGGGTTGTACCTGCCAAATCAGCTCCACACGCTGGCGGATGCACTGTGGTCGCACCATCACCGCCACTAGGGTGTTGTGATGGGCTTTTCACCCCCCTATAATGGATAGCATGAAGGAATGGGTCATGTACTTGGTAACCGTTGTTGCAGTGGTCGGTGCGATCGTCCTGTGGCAGGTGGCGGGGCCGTACTACGAAGTGGGAATTGCGTCCTGGTACGGTCCGGGCTTCCAGGGCAATCACACCGCCAACGGCGAGATCTACGATATGAACGGGATAAGTGCCGCGCACAAGACCCTCCCCTTCGGCACGATTGTGAGGGTGGTCGATCTGGAGACTGGAAAGAGCGTTGTAGTGCGGATAAACGATCGCGGACCGTTCATCGAAGGGAGGATCATCGATCTATCGAAGGGGGCGGCCGAGAAGCTGGGGATCATCGACAAGGGGATCACCCGCGTCGGTCTTCGGATACTACGCTGGCCGACGAAATGATGTAAGCTTGATACAGAGAAGGAGTGATTAGCAGATGGGTCTTTCAGTAAGTGAGATGAGGAAGGGGATGGTGATCCTCTACGATGGCGAGCTGTACGAGATCGTCGACTATGAGCATTCCAAGCGGGGAAGAGGCGGAGCGATCGCGCGCACGCGGCTGCGGCATCTGAAGACAGGGCGCAACCTATCGACAACGTTCAAGGGCTCGGAGAACACGGAATCGGTATTTCTCGAGTCCCGGCCCCTGCAATACCTGTACAACAATGGGGATTCTTACGTGTTCATGGACAACGAGCGCTTCGACCAGTTCCCCGTACCCGCGGATGTACTTGGCACCCAAGCACAGTTCATCGTGGAAGGGCTGAACGTCACGGGCTACTACCACGGGGACTCCCTCGTCAAGGTGGAGCTGCCGAACTTCGTGGAGCTTAAAGTGACTCACACTGAGCCCGGCGTTCGCGGAGACACCGTCTCCAACGTGGAGAAGCCAGCGACCGTGGAGAGCGGAGCGGTCGTGCAGGTACCGCTCTTCGTCAAGGAAGGGGACGTACTGAAGATCGACACGCGCAGCGGAAGATACGTGGAACGTACTTGATAAAGGAGGGATGATGGCGGAGAGAAAAGTAGAGATCGTCGATGAAGACGGTCGGATAACGATAACCGAGGAAGTGATCGGGGAGATCGCGCGGATCGCTGCTGGAAAGGTAGACGGGATTGCCCTCTCCACATCGAGTTCGGGAGGGATCAAGAGCTTCTTCGGCGGGGAGGACCTCTCGCCGACGATCAAGACCGATCTTGTGGATGGAGGGGTGAAAGTCGAGCTACGGATCACGGTCGAGTACGGCTACCCGGTGCACGAAGTCGCGCGAGGCATACAGTCGAACGTGCAGACGGACATCGAGAAGCTCGCTGGAGTGAGTGTCACCGGCGTCGATGTGTTCGTGCGCAAGGTCGTTCCACCCCATACGCCGAACGCGAACATCGAAGAAGAGTGAGGAGGGCAGAGGAATGGTAGACGCAGAGAAGGGGAGCGTAGGCATTTCCAAGGAGGTCGTTACAGCGATCGCAGGGATCGCCGTTTCCGAAGTCGATGGCATAGCCAATCTTCGTTCTGACGACAGTATCTTTCGGCGCGGCGAGGGGATGAAGAGGTACGTGGACACCGAAGTGGAGGGGGAGAACGTAAAGGTCACGGTGCGCATCACCGCCGTCTACGGAACGCCGATCCACAAGGTGGCCAAGCAAGTACAGACGCGGGTGAAGACGGAGATCGAGAGGATGACTGGGCTGAAGGTGAGCGCGGTGAATGTGGACGTCCAGAAGCTCGTCGAGCCGAACGCCCCCCGTCCGGAGGAGGCTGAGGGAGAATGAACCCGATCCTGCTCGCGGCGATAGCCCTGCTGGGGATCGTGCTGGCCGGCGCGGGGATCTGCTCTATCCTGTTCAGCGCGGGCGTCATCTCCCTGCTCTCTGGTGCTCAGTTCCTCGCCACGCTCGCTGGGAAGGCTATACTGTATGCCTTTGGCGGCCTGCTTCTGGCTGTGAGCGGCCATTACGCCTCGCTCTTCTTCCGCGGCCGCGCGCAGATCGCCCGCTTCTCCCAGGAGGGCGAATGGGGGAGGATCGAGCTCTCCCCGTACGCTCTGCGCGAATTCGTCAGCGGGATCATGCGCGATGAGATAGGGATCGATCGCTTCCAGGTGAGGCTGAGCCACGTCGATGACGGACTGTCGATAGAGATCACCACCACCCTCTCCCCGACTGACCGGGTCTCCGAGGTGGGGAAGACGATCCAGGAGACGCTGTCGAGGAGGGTGGTGGAGCGCACCGGGGTCGAGGTACGCAGGGTCGAGGTGCTCGTAAACAGCATCCGCCCGCACGGTGCTCAGATGGAGGCGGAAGAGGAGGAAGGAGAGAATGAACATCCCGATGCCACCTAGACTGATCGGCCTCATCGCGGGGCTGCTGATAGGGATGCTGTTCGTCCTCGTTGGCTGGCGGGTCGTCCTGATCCTTCTAGCCTTCGCAGCCGGGGGATACATCGCCGGATCATGCTTGGAGCCTGACAACACCCTCAGCCTGGCGCTGCGCAGGCTGTACGTCCGCCTGTTCCGTCCGTGATGCAGAGGCGAGAAGCGCGGGAACTCGTGCTACACATACTCTACGAGCGTGAATTCATTGATACCCCACTCGCGGAGCTGATCTCCGAGCGGGATGCAGGCGATCAGAGGCAGTACCTGGAACAGACACTGGACGGCGTTGTGGAGCGCATAACTGAGCTGGATCAGACGATCGACCAGTACGCCCTCGGCTGGCGCGTGGAGAGGCTCGCTGTCCTCGACCGAAATATCCTTCGCCTAGGACTGTACGAGCTGCTGCACGCCCCGGAGATCCCAGCAGAGGTAGCGATCGACGAGGCGGTGGAACTGGCGAAGAAGTACGGAACGGACAACGCCCCGTCGTTCATCAACGGCATCCTCGATCGCGTGTGGAAGGATGCCAAGGTCTGATCACTGAGTGCGCTGTCCGTTGTCGGCATGCACATTGAAGCGACCGATAGGCGGTGTTCTCCGGTGGCCCAGCAGGGAACTGCTCGATCGGGCGGCAAGTCATCATTGATCCAACAAAGGAGAGGTTTCCATGACCGAGAAGTACGCTGATCTGCACCTGCACACAACAGCATCAGACGGGACGCAGGATATCCCCACCCTCGTTTCCCGAGCCGTTGGGGTTGGCCTCTCCGCGATCGCGATCACCGATCACGACACGATATCCCCCGATCTGTCACAGCGTGTGACACGCATTTCAGATATCGAAGTGATCACCGGGGTCGAGCTGAAGGTGGACTACGATGGCATCCCGGGCGAGCTGCTCGGCTACTTCATCGACCCGCTCTCAGAACCGATGAAGAAGCTCTTCGATTTCATGCGCACGGCGCGCCAGGAACGGATGGAGGAGATGGTGAGGCGCTGCAGGGAGCGCGCCCGGGTCGATGTCTCGATCGATGAGGTGCGCGCCCTCGCCGCGGGGAGCATCGGACGCCCGCACCTGGCGAAGGTCCTCGTGGATAAAGGGGCGGTGAGAACGATGCGAGAGGCGTTCGATGAGCTGATCGGAAGCGGCGGGACCTGCTACGTCAGGCTGGAGCGCCCGAGGTTTCGCGACGCTGCGGATGCGATCCATGCCGCAGGGGGAGTCACCTCAGTCCCGCACCCCTGTTTCATCGATGTCTCGGACTGGGACGCGTTCAGCGACAAGCTCCTCGCTGCAGGGATCGATGGGATCGAATCGTTCTACCCTTATGCCGAAGGGGACAACAGGCTGCACATCACCCCGGAGAGAGTGAGGCAGATAGCAATGGAAAAGGGGTTCTTGCTCACCGGCGGTTCAGACGATCATGGCCCGAACTCAGTGAAAGAGAGGCTGGGGGCGATCCATCTTCCATACCGCTACGTGGAGGCATTGAAGAAGCGCTGCCAGTCGACCTAGTTCACCAGTTCGGCGCCGGCTGCTTCCCCAGCAGGGACATTGGGATCCTCGGTCACCCGCTTGATGGAAGCGATCGCCACTTCGAGCATGTCATCGCTCGGCTCGGCCGTCGTCAGCAGCTGCAGCCACAATCCAGGCTTGACGAGCAGCCTCACCCACCAGTGGTTATCGTACTCCTTGCCGCTGAAGCGCAGCGCTTCGTAGGATACCCCCGCCACAACTGGCAGGAGCAACAGGCGGGACAGTATCTTCAGCCACAGCGCCGGATTGCCTGCGAGGGAGAAGACGAGTATCGAAATGATGAGAACGATCATGAGAAACGCCGTCCCGCAGCGGGGATGGAGCGTCGTGTACTTGCGCGCGTTCTCCACGGTCAGTTCCTCTCCCGCCTCGTAGGTATACACCGTCTTGTGCTCCGCGCCGTGATACTGAAAGACGCGATGGATGTCCTTCATGCGGGAGATGGCAAGGAGGTATATCAGGAAGAAGATGATGCGAATCGCTCCCTCGACAAGATTGAACAGGATGCTGTTCCCCGTACGCAGCGCTGGAACGCTGTTTGCGATGTACAGAGGGAGGACAACGAACGCTCCGACAGCGATGACCACTGCCAGGCCGATCATGAGCACGCTCCAGGTCGAAGTCATCTCCTCTTCCTGGTCTGGGAAGGCAATGCGCGCCGACATGTTCAGCGCGCGAATGCCAAGAACGAGCATGTCGTACAAACGAAACAGGCCGCGCAGGAAAGGGATCTCAGAGAGCTTGCGGAAGCGCTTGCTGGTGGGAAGGTCCCGCACAACGATCTGGCCATCGTTCGTACGCCGAACGGCGACCGCCACGCGATCGCCGTTCTGCATCATCACGCCTTCGATAAGTGCTTGTCCACCTACCGATCCCATGCCTAATTCTCTTTCTTTCCGTACTTGCGCTGGAACCTCTCCACGCGCCCTTCTGTGTCGAGGAGACGCTCCTCGCCGGTGAAGAATGGATGGCACTTTGAGCAGATGTCCACCTTCATCTCTTCCACAGTGGACAGCGTCTCAAACTCCGCACCGCAACCACACTTGATTACAGCGCGCTTCAGTTCTGGATGAATACCCTTTTTCACAACAATCTCCTGTCTAACGCTTGGAGTACTGCTCGCTCTTGCGTGCCTTACGGCGGCCGTACTTCTTCCGTTCAACCTCTCGCGGATCGCGGGTGAGCAGTCCAGCCTTCTTCAGCGGGACCCTGTACTCATCGGTCACCCCGACGAGAGCTCGCGCAATGCCCAGACGGACGGCTTCCATCTGTCCGGTGAATCCACCGCCGCGCACGCGCGCCTTCACATCGTACTTTCCCACAGTCCCTGTCGTATAGAAAGGCTGCTTCAGCGTCTTCTCCAGATGCTCAGGGGCATTCAGGTAGGAGGAGAAATACCCCTCCGCCGGGCGGCCGTTGATCAACAGATTCCCTTCACCCTCGGATAGGTAGATACGGGCCGTAGACCGCTTCCTTCTCCCTATCGCATGTATCGCATTCCCAACACGTTTAGGCAATCGCCTTGCTCCAGCTTCCACGAAGGAAAGACACCTCCTGCAATTTACTTCATCACGAATACGCGAAACTATACAAATACACACCGTCCCTGTCAATCCCCCGCAGGGATTGATTCCCGCTCCTTGCGGCGTGCTTCTTACAAACTGACCGGCTCAGGGACTGGCTCCTACACCAACGTTCTGGCGGTCCCGAGGGGATTCGAACCCCTGTCGCCGGGATGAGAGCCCGATATCCTAGGCCACTAGACGACGGGACCGATGTTACATCTAATTATGCTTCATAGCGGCCGTTGCATCAAGGGGAGTGAGCGCCTATTCCTTCCCTTCTTCCTTTTTCACCGGCGGAAGATCCTTGATCATCTGCTCGGCTCCCTTCAAGGCATCCATCAGTTCACCGTACAGTTCAACCGGCACCGCGATCCCCTTCCTCGTCGGCTTCCACTCGCCATCATCCGCCTCGTAGAAGTTACGAATGTCTAGGTAGTCGCGGTCGTGAAAGCGCGATAGACGGATGTGAATCCTGTTCCCCATCCCCTTGTCGATCGCCTTGACGAGCCTCTCTTCCCCTGATTGTTTCTCTTCGGGCATGGTTCCTCCTTATCCTCAGTTGATCATCACTTTTCTTTAGTGGAGTATACATCTAGAGGTTGACAATAAAAAGTGGGCCTGCCTGGACTCGAACCAGGGACCTCCCGCTTATCAGGCGAGCGCTCTAACCAGCTGAGCTACAGACCCAAGACTGGGGTAATGGTAGCCAGCCATCGATTGGTTGTCAAGGAATGTGTGCGGGAAAAGCTTGATAAGGTATGGACTTATTGCGTCTGCTCCTCCAGGTCCGCCCTGCGCAGCGAGTCGATCAGCTCTCCCAGGTCACCCTCAAGGATGTCGTGCAGGTGATACAGGGTCAAGCCAATTCGATGATCAGTGACCCGATTCTGTGGGAAGTTGTAGGTCCGGATCTTGTCGCTGCGGTCACCGGAGCCGATCTGCTTACGGCGCGTAGCTGACAGCTCCGCCTCATGCTCCTTCTCCAAGCGATCCTTAAGGCGCGAGCGGAGTACCCGCATCGCCTGTGCCTTGTTCTTATGCTGCGACTTCTCATCCTGGCAACTGACGACGAGGCCGGTCGGGAGGTGCGTTATCCGCACCGCGGAGTCGGTCGTGTTCACGCTCTGCCCCCCAGGGCCGGTAGAGCGGAAGGTGTCGATCTTCAGGTCGTTTGGATCGATGTTCACCTCCACTTCCTCCGCCTCCGGCAGGACAACGACGCTGGCCGTGGAGGTGTGGATCCGACCGGCTGACTCCGTCTCGGGCACCCGCTGCACCCGGTGCACTCCGGACTCGTAGCGGAAGCGGCCGAAGGCGTCCTTCCCCTCGATGGCGAAGGTGATCTGTTTGAACCCGCCCAGAGGGGTGGGATGGCTGTCGAGGAGAGAGACCTTGTACCCGTTCGCCTCGGCGTAGCGAGTGTACATGCGGAACAGGTCGGCCGCGAACAGGCTCGACTCGTCCCCACCTGTCCCTGCCCTGATCTCGATGATCGCCGTCTTTTTGTCGCGCGGATCTGGGGGGATGGCGAGATTGAGGAACTCGGCCTCAACCCTCTTCAGCTGCGCGCGGTCATTCTCCAGGGCTTCCTCTATCTCCCCGCGCAGCTCCTCCTCGGTCTCCCACATCTCCTCTTCCTCCGAGATCGATGATATGAGCTTCTCCCACTGATCACCGAGGTTGATAAGGTCGCGCAGATGCGCGTACTGTTGCGTGATATTGCGATACTCAGGGCTAGAAATCACCTCAGGATCGCTCATCTGCTTCTCCAAGCGCGCGTACTCCGCCCTCGCCTGCTCAAGTTCTCTTGCGATTTGTTGATTTGCCATTGCAAGGTGAGAAGCTACGCCATTGTCTGGGGCTATTTCAAGGAAGAATCTCCAGGAGGCGCTTCTGTAGGTCTCTGACTTGTCCCTGCAGGCTGGTGATCTCGCGGTCCTTCTCCGCAAGGCGCGCTCGCAGGTCGGAAACGAGCGCATCCCTTTCCAGGAGCTGCTTGTTGGTGATGGACGCCAGAGCCCCGCGCAGGTACTTCACCTGTTCCGCCAGGACGCGCTCCATATCGCAGGCAAACTCGATCTCGTCAAGCGAGAGGGATGGGAGCAGTTTGTCGGTAAATTCTTGTCTCTCCATAGAGAAGATTCTCCGACACGATCGGGTGTAGGTGCCAGGACAGTTGCCCAACGGGGAGGGGAAGCTCGGCACGCGCGGTCCTGCTCTTCCGGGAGGTCGCCATTTCCCAGTGGCCCTCTTTTCGGTAGAATTGGCCTGCGCGTCAACCTCCTGAACACGGACAGACGCGGGGTCGCTTGTGCGACCCCGCGTCCGGGCTTCGAGCTCTTGAAGGAGGTAAGGAGGTATTTATCTCTTTTTCATATTTGAGGTACACTCGCACCAGCAGAAAGTTTCACGATGAGGGATTCGAACGCGGAACGTGACGAACGGGGAACGCGGAGCTCGGAACTCGGAACGGAGGAGCGGTCTCACTTCAAGGACGCAAAGAGCGCAGAGGGAAGGATGAACTCGGAGCGCGGAGCGGGGAACGTAACGGATGCCGAACCCTGAGTGCAGAACGGGAGAGCAAACTCACGCAAGGGACTTCTTCGTGCTCTTCGTGTCCTTCGTGGTGCGAGCCATTGGAACGCGAAACCAAGGATGAACGTGG
>JAGGSM010000062.1 GCA_021159105.1 Candidatus Bipolaricaulota bacterium | reverse complement strand
CATCAAGATCGCGCGCAAGTTCGGCATCCCCGTCGTTGTTGCGGTGAACCGCTTTCCCGAGGATAGCGAGGCCGAGCTGGAGATTACGTGCCGGGCGGCGGAAGGTGCGGGAGCGTACGCCGCAGTCGTTGCCGATCACTGGGCGCGCGGTGGCGATGGGGCGCTCGATCTAGCGCGCGCTGTGAGCGAGGCGTGCGAGCAGGAGAAGGATTTCAGGCTCCTCTATCCACTCGACTGGCCGATCGAGAAGAAGGTGGAGACGATCGCTCGCGAGGTGTACAACGCCGACGGGGTCGTCTTCTCCGATACGGCGCGCGCTCAGATCGAGCGCTACACGAAATCCGGGTTCGCTGACCTTCCGATCTGCATGGCCAAGACGCACCTGTCTATCTCGCACGATCCGAAGCTGAAGGGCGTTCCCAGCGGGTATACCCTGCCGGTGCGCGAGGTGAGAGCGAGCGTCGGGGCTGGGTTCATCTACCCCCTGTGCGGTGAGATGCGCACCATGCCTGGCCTTCCGTCGAAACCGGCGTTTATGCACATCGACTTCGACGAGAACGGAGAGATCGTCGGCCTGTTCTGACAATCGTTGCGGCTATTTCCAATCGAGAGGATAGGAGTAGACGTCGACCAGTCTTCCATCCGGGGAGTAGAGGCGCGCCTCATCCTTATCCTGGTTCCAGATGCGCCTGCCGGTCCAGTAGAAGTCGATCGCCTGCTGGTCGCAGGGCGTGTGCTCATCGCCCCTTCCCGTGGCGATCGATCCGGAATGCACCTGCATGATCCCGCCAGGCGGAAGGAGGCAGGTTCCCGTGATGTGCTCGCTCAGATTAAGAGTGTTCCTGTCGCTAGCAGATGCATCCGTCAGGGTCCATCCCGCGGCAAGATCGATCGGCCGCTTCCCGCGGTTCAGGATATAGACGATCTCATCATCGCTCCACTGCTTGACCGCGGCGATCTTCAGATCAGAGCCCGCGTATCGGTCGCAGCGCTCTCTCCAGATGCCGCGCCTTGCCTTCACCGCTTCGATCTGGGCCGAGATGATGAGGTCGCTGTAGCGCACGGAGAAGTCGTCCCCGTTTCTGATCGCCGTGTCACTCGGATTGAACACATCTAGCCGCGCCATGCCAGCCTTCACCAACAGCACGGAAACGCTGCTCGTCTGCGTTGGCGTTGCGCTGAGGAAGACGTGTGCCAACACCCTCCCCTGTGCCATCTCGTACCCGCCCTTGACCGGGTGCACATCCAGCCAGATTTTTTTACCTTTGACAAGCTCATCGTTGAGTTCCTGCGCTTTGCTCCCAAGACACTGATCGAGACCGGGTGCGTTGATCGATGCGTAGCGCACATCCATCCTCGTGCCGTCTGAAAGCTGGACTAGTGCCGTGTCACCATCCTTAGCTCGTATCCCCTGAACGAGCAGCACCTTGGACTGCTCCCCTTGAACGAGGAGTGAGAAGATGAGGATGGATGCAAGTAGAAGCGCAAAGGGCCTTGCTTTCGTGGTCATAGCCATATCATCTCCCTGCTGTTCAGCTATTGTAGGCAGTGTACAACCAGACCCTGGGCGCGAGCAAGGCCGAGGAGCGTGAACCGACAGACTAGGAGATCAGGGTGCTTCTCATGCTGCTGTCTTGGAAAACGATGATTTGTCCATTCTTCAGAGGTTCCCACTCGGTCACGACGTCTGGAAGCGGTTCGGATGAGATGATCGGACCATCACTTCCGTTGTGGAGATAGAGGGTGTAATAGCGCGGGGAGGTGGAATAGCGATTGATCACGTAGAACTGGTCGCCATCGGTGAGAAAGGCGTTGAGTGAGGTGTAGTCGTGCAGCATGCTCACCGCCGCTTCGATGCTCTCCTCCGCATTCTCTGGGTCGAGGTGCTGAAGGAGGAAGCGAAAATACCGTTCCGAATCGGTCCCTCCACGGTACTTGGCGATCAGCGGATCATCGACCGTTCCGTTGTGGCAGAAGTACCACGATTTTCCGTTATGTGAGACGTGGAACGGATGGACATTCACTACATTTACCTCCCCTCGTGAGGCGCGGCGGGCGTGCATGAGGATGATCGTCTTGTCGTTGAACCACTTAAGCGAGCTGTCCTGCCAGCAGGATTGTACGCTCAGGTACGACTCATACGAGCCTCCATTCTCGTACACGGCCCCCCACCCATCAGGGTGGTTGAACTCGCCCAGTGCCTTATTGTGCTCATGGGTAGCGTTCTCCCCGCGCGCCATGCGCAGAAACGGCTCGATAATCCTCTCCCCTGCTACGCCGTGCGGCGCTGCGATCATGCGACACATCTTATCCGCCTCCATGGGGATATTATCCTCGATCGAGCACGCAGATTCGATATACCCACAAGCAGTTTGCCGGTGGATTATGGATGTGCTGGAGCAAAACGAGACTGGGCAGGATACCAGTATTAGGTGTCTGATACGCTGTCAAGGCTTGCGCACCCTCTTCTCTGCTCGGTATAGTCCGCTTGCCATGAGCAGTGATTACCGCATCGATACCGAGAAGATTTTCAGGAAGCACCCGTTCGCCCGTGAGATCCTCGATCGACTGAGCGCCGCTGGGTATGAGGCGTTCCTGATCGGAGGTGTCGTGCGTGATGCTGTGCGCTCGATCATCGATCCATCAGTACCGTTCTCTCCACATGAAGTGGATATCGCCACCTCTGCCCTTCCAGGGGAGGTCCGGCGCGTCTTTCCAGATCGCCCGATAGTTGGGGTGGGGGAGGAGTTTGGTGTGCTGGTCATCGCCGCGCCGGACTCTCAGCAGTACGAGGTCGCCACGTTTCGCACCGAGGAGGAGTACGATGGCCGCTGGCCAGGGAAGGTCGAGCTGGTGCGCGATCTGGCCGGTGACGTCGTACGCCGCGATCTGACGATCAACGGCCTTGCCGCCACGCGCGATGGAGAAGTGATCGACCTGGTGGGGGGGATCGACGACCTGAAGGCTGGTGTGATAAGGGCGATCGGGGATCCTCGGGTGCGCTTTAGTGAGGACTACCTGCGCATGCTGCGCACGATCCGCTTTGCCTGCCGCATCGGTGGAGAGATTGCCCCGGATACGGCAAGTGCGATCGCTGAGAACGCTGAGAAGATCGAGTTGATCTCCTGGGAGCGGATTCGCGACGAGCTCCTGCGGACGCTCGCCACCGCGGACTCCGCCAGGGGGATGGAGCTCCTCGATCGGTTCGGCCTCCTTTCGCGCATCCTTCCCGAGGTTGCTGCGATGAAGGGTGTCCCTCAGCCGGAGGAGTACCACCCGGAGGGAGACGTGTACGTGCACACGCTTCTGGCGATGCGCATCGCCGATGAGTTTGTGAAGGATCCGATCGTCAAGCTAGCCGTCCTTCTGCATGACATAGGAAAACCGAGGGCGCTCGTCAGAAACGATGGTGTGAACATGGGTGGACACGATGCGATCGGCGCGCGTATGGCGAGGAAAGTAGGCATTCGCCTGCGCATGAGCAAGCACGACATCGCGCGCTTGGTCTTCCTGGTGAAGAATCACATGCGGGTCTCCGACTTCCCCAAGATGGGGCGCGGAAAGCAGGTGCGCTTCCTCAGCGAGGGGGAGAACCAGAGCGGCGAAAGCCTGCGGCAGCGCTATCCCCTGTTCTTCGACCTGCTGCAGGTCGTTGTCGCTGACTGTGAGGCGTGTGCGCACAGGTCCTCGGGGTGGGCTCCGATCCTGCGTGAGACGCTGCGGGTGATCGATCACATGGAGCGAGTGTGCGACATGAAGCGGGCGCGAGCGCTCGTCGATGGGCACATGCTGATCGAGAGGGGGGCCGTTCCCGGCCCGGCCCTTGGAAGGGCCCTGGAGCAGGTGCACGACCGCATCCTCGCAGGGGAGGTCACTACGCAGGAGGAGGCGATCGCCGTGGCGATGGAGCTGCTCTTGGATGATGCGAAGGGGAAGGGGGACCGCTCGTCATAGGACATGCGCCCTGTGACAATGGCATCTACGGTGCTAGTCTCTGCCTAAATCAAGCAATGAAAGGGGAGAAAAGGGTGAGATGACATCTCGCCCAGCACCATGGGAATTCCACTCTCAATCAGCAGCGACCTCGATCTCGAGCTGGAGGACATCATCGGGCAGTGCGTCGCCATCCTCGGGATCCGCGGGTCGGGAAAGTCGAACACGGCCGGGGTGATCTTCGAGGAGCTATTGCGGAACAACTACCCTCTCTCCATCATCGATATCGATGGTGAATACTTCGGGCTGAAGGAGAAGTACGAGGTGCTCGTCGTCGGGCGTGGGGAGGGGGTGGAGATAGAGGTTGACGAGACCTGCGCGGAGGAGATCGCGCAGATCAGCATGGAGAAGAACGTGCCGGTGGTGGTCGACCTCTCCGGTTTCCTCTCCGATGAGCGCACCGCCTTTCTGCAGGAGTACCTGGGCGCGCTGTGGAACCTAGCCGGGAAGCTGCGGCACCCGTACATCATCGGGATCGAGGAGGCGCACGAGTTCATCCCTCAGGGGGTGAAGACCGAGCTCAAGGAGCTGATCGCCCGCGTTGCCCTGCGCGGCCGCAAGCGGGGGTTGGGCGCGATCGTCATCTCACAGCGCTCCGCCAAGGTTGACAAGGACGTGCTCAGTCAGGCGGGGATGCTCTTCCTCCACCGCGTGGTGCACGAGGTGGATATGCGCGTCTACTCCGAGCTTCTCCCCTGGCGCAAGGCGGAGACCAAGGAGATCATCACCGCCCTCTCCACGGGTGAATGCGTGTATTTGAACGGTGACAACGTCATTCCGATCTATGTGCGCGAGCGGGAGACGTTCCACGCCGGGTTCACCCCATCGCTCGAAGTCGTCGTTACCCCAGAGCTGAAACAGGTCAGCCAGGCGATCATCGAGGCGATCGAGCACGCGAAACAGGGGAAGGGGAAGAAGACCCGTATCGATCAGCTTGAGGAGCAGTTGGCTCACTTGGAGTCGGAAGCGATGAAGAAGGACGAGACGATCGCTCGTCTGGAGGGAATCGCCAGGACGCTCGGCTACATCAAGATCGAGGTGCCGCAGCCATCGTATCCCGATGTGCAGAACATCAGTAAGGCGATCGTCCACTCCGTGGAGCACCCTGGTAGCGCCAGTGGGAGGAGCCCTGCCCCTTCTCGCGCGGTGGGTACAGTGGCAACGAAGGTGGCTCCCCCCGCCGCACCGCTCGGGGTGATCGACATCGAGCCGAGCACGGCTCCTACCGAGGCAGATGATCCGATGGTCCTTCCCGACGCCGTCATTCGCCACATCGAGCGCATTGTGAAGCGCGTATCGCGCAAGAGCATCCTGCACCGGAGGATCCTCTCCTTCGTTGTTGGACACGCCCCGCTAGCCTACTCCGTAGACCAGATCGCGGCTTGGACGAACTGCGCGCGCGGCGTGATCGATAACGACCCTCCCCGAGATTTCCTGGAGATGGGCCTGTTGGTGCGTGAGCGGCGCAGCGGGAAGATGCACTACCACAGCAACCTCAAGGAGTATGTCGCGCGCGAGTTCGGCCTCTTCCAGCCGGACTTAGGGATATCCGACCTGCATCGTATCATGCGTCACCTTCAGGCTCGCCTCGTGCTGCTCGGCGAGGAGCAGTAAGCGGCATAAACTGCAACGAACTACTCCGTTGCAAGCACGCGGTGTATCAAGAGGCTTTGTGAGAAGCACTCCCCAATGGGAGGGGAATCGACCCCTGTAGGGGACTTAAACCGGATGAGCATTGACTCCCCCTCCTAATCTGGCTACAATGGAAGCGTGCAAAGGAGGGGGCATGAAGGTAAAAATCGTTGAGCGACACACAGGATCGAGCGACATGTTGCGCGAGTACGTGTTGAACAAGACGCAAGGGCTAAGCCGCTATTTCGACAGGATCATCAGTATCGATGCCGTCCTGTCCGTGGAGAAAGAGCGCAAGATCGCCGACTTTCACGCACACCTCACGAACCGGAAGATGATCAAGGCCCAGGAAGAATCGACGGATATGTACGCTTCCATCGACGGAGCGCTCGACAAGATGAAACGGCAGTTGGTGAAGTACAAGGAGCAATTGAGCGAGCACTCGGGTGGAAGCCAGGGCACTTCAGCCAGTGAAGAGGAACAGGCAGCGCCAGGGCGCGAGATCATCCGTACTCGCACCTACTTTCAGAAGCCGATGACGCCGGAGGAAGCGTCCCTTCAGCTGGACGCCCTGGAGAAGAGCTTCTTGGTGTTCATCGACTCCGAGACTGATGCAGTTAGCGTTATCTATCACCGGCAGGATGGGACATATGGATTGATCGAGCCAAGGCGATAGGAGAGAAAGATGCTCGAGGACGAAGCGTGGTAACCGCACTCGCCCTGTTTTCAGGTAGTTTGGCCAGCCGAGTGGCAGCGCGGTTGGTGCAGTTTTCTCCAGCAGTGGATAAGATCTTCTTGTTGCACTTCCGCTCCCCTTTCTTCGAGGAAGTGGACGGGTTGCGGGACCTTGTCAAGGAGGAGTGGGCAGGGACGGTCTACCGCACTCAGTCTTTGAAGAATGACTACCGTAGGTTGGCGAACATAATCCCCGGGCAGCACTTCTCTCTGCCCCGTAGCTGCCTGAGCTGCAGGACCCTGATGCTCTCCCGCGCCATCCGCTTCGCGCAGAGGTTGAAGGCCGACTTCATAGTGACAGGAGAGGTGATCGGTCGGCACGGTCTGTCGGAAAGCGAGATGGAGCGTATCACAGAGGACCTCGGCATCAGCGGGTTCGTCCTTCGCCCTCTATCGGCGAGGCTCCTTCCCGAGACGATCCCCGAGTTGAAGGGCTGGGTCGAGAGGGGACGGATGGGCGAGCTGCGCGCCGGAGGAGAGGAGGAAGGGACTCTGCGTGATTGGGGAAGGGCTCTCTCCCTCGATGTCGACAGTGAGATCGGATCCTATCCGCGCTGCAAGCTAACGCGGGGAGGGTTCGGAAAGCGGCTTGAAAACCTGTTCGCCGAGGAGGAGTTTACGCTCAATACCTTGAAATTGTTAGACTTCAAGATGTATTACAAGCGCTCTCCCGATGTGAAGATTGTGCTCGCTTTGGAGGAAGACGAGAAGAGGACGCTGCAGACCTACTTCTTGCCGCAGGATCTGCGTGTGTACCTCCCAACGCACCCTGGCCCGATGACCCTTGTGCGCACCGACTGGGGGAGTAAGTCCGCCGAGGAAGTGGAGGAGATAATCGACCTCGCAGCGCGCATCACCGCGACTCACAGCGAGGCGGTCCAGTCATCGATTGTGCCCGTCAGTTACCGGTTTGAGAACGATGACGAGACGCAGCAGGTGAATGTCCCTCCCTTCCGCTCTGCAAGGGAGATAAGCACCAGATGCTTCTCAGCTCGTCTCACTTCTCTCCTCAGTGGTGACCTAGCGGCGGTGGTTGAAAAGCCGGCGCAATGATGTATACTCTTTCACTAGCGGGAAGTGTTAGAGAATAAGGCGGTCGGATGCCCTCTTTCTGGGAAGAGGGGCTGTTTGTTGTTTTTATTGCGGCTTTGTAGCTGATCATGCGGGAGAATGAGGCAAGAGGGCGATAGCTAACCATCTACGGTTTGAAGCGTACGGGGCTTTGACCGCGCATAGGTGAGAGTTACGGGAGAGAAGTGCACCACAGTCTATGCCAGCGGAGAGTCCAGCGAGAGAATCACCTGAGGAAGGGATTTCGAGGAGCTAATCAGTGGTTTCTCCCCACCGGGCAAGAGAGTAGTGTGAGGAAAATGGTGGTCCCGTTGTCGGCGGGGCCTTTTTGTACGGGTGTTGTACCCGAGAAAGGGGACAGGCGCCCTAGCGCGAGGTGAGCCTATTGATATCTGGCGACGACATCAAACGGATTAAGCTACAACTGGCATCTCCAGAGGACATGCTGCGGTGGTCACACGGAGAGGTTACGGAGTCGGAGACGATAAACTATCGCACGCATCGCCCGGAACGGGGTGGTCTGTATGCGGAGGAGATCTTCGGCCCGGAGAACAGTTACGAGTGTGCTTGCGGGAAGTACAAGGGGAAGAAGTACGAGGGGATAACCTGCGAGAAGTGCCACGTTCTGGTGACCGATTCGTCCGTGCGGCGGGTCAATATGGGGCACATTTCTCTTGCTAGCCCAGTGGTCCACTTCTGGTTTCTGAAGGGTGTCTCCAGCCTCCTCGCGCGACTGCTGGGGATGAAGAAGAAGGAACTCCAGCGGATAGCCTACTATGAGACCGAGCCGATAGAACAGGCCCTGTATCTCGTCACAGCTTCTGAGTCTCGTGAGGTGCGCCCCGGGGAGACGCTCTATTCTACGGAAGTGGATATTTTGAACAGCGCCTATGATTTTTCCGTTGAGCAGGCGTTCTTCGTCGATGACGCCCCGGCCATAGTGGCGAGCGAAGCGGGGCGCGTGACGGTGGAGGAGCGTACGCTCACCAACGGAGAAAGATCGCAGTCTGTCGTCATCGGATCGCAGGAGTATCCGATCGTCGGCGAGGTGAGATTGCTCGTCGAGGACGGGGACGAGGTTGAGGCGGGTACAAAGATCGCTGAGCGCCCAGTCGGTGAGCTCTGCTCGCAGACGGCGTTCGACATGCTCGTCGATCGCTACGGTCAAGAAGTTGTCGGTGAGCCGATCGACCGCGAGGTGCTCGACAGCCTCGTCTTCCTGATCACCAAGGTAAGGAACCCGGCGTTTCCGCGGCAGATGGGGGAGAGGATTACCTTCCTGGAGAAGAGGGCGTACGAGCGCGTCTACCCGGATGGGTTCGTCGCTGCCACCGGTGCGTCCGGGATCAAGGGGCTGCTCGAAGAGATTGACTTCAACGAGCTGCATGAGCAGCTGAGCACGGAATTGGAGCACGAGCGGGCGATGGGGAACAAGCGCCGGCTGGTGAAGCGCCTGGAGGTCGTCGACCAGATAAGAGATTCGGAGAACAACCCCCAGGACATGATCCTGGATGTCATCCCCGTCCTCCCTCCCGACCTGCGACCGATGATCCAGCTCGAGGGCGGCAAGTTTGCCACCACGGATCTTAACGACCTGTACCGACGGATCATCAACAGGAACAACCGGCTGAAGAAGCTGATCGACATGGGCGCGCCGGAGGTCATCCTGCGCAACGAGCGGCGCATGCTGCAGGAAGCGGTCGATGCCCTCATTCACAACGAGAAGAAGGAGAGCCCGATCCGTGGGCGGGACAACCGTCCGCTCAAGTCGCTCTCGGAGAGGATCCACGGTAAGCACGGGCGTCTGCGGAGGAACCTTCTCGGTAGACGGGTGGACTACTCCGGGCGCGCGGTGATCGTCGTCGATCCGAAGCTGAAGATGTCGCAGTGCGGCTTGCCGAAGAAGATTGCCCTTGAGCTGTTCAAGCCGTTCATCCTTCACTACCTGGAATCGACGACCTTCTCCGACTTTGATGAGATCAAGAACAAGGCCCTGCTGGGTGGGATGCCGCAGGTGTGGGACATACTGGAGAAGCTGATCGTGGACCATCCCGTCCTCCTCAACCGTGCTCCGACGCTGCACCGCCTGTCGATGCAGTCCTTCGAGCCGGTACTTGTGGACGGGGATGCGATCCACCTGCACCCTTTGATGTGCACACCGTACAACGCTGACTTCGATGGGGACCAGATGGCGATCCACCTCCCGCTCTCCCCCGAGGCGATCGCCGAAGCGAGGGAGCTGATGGCTGCGCCGCGCAACATCCTCTCACCCGCACACGGTGAGCCGCTCAGCCTGCCGACGCAGGACCCGATCTACGCTTATTATTACCTCACTCTCCTCGATGAGGATGCCCTCGGAGCTGGGAAGTACTTCCGCGATTTGGATGAAGCATGGCGAGCGCAGGAGGAGGGGGTCATCGACCTGCACGCTCCGATCAAGGTCCGCATCAACGGAAAGGTCTTGGATACGACCCTAGGGCGGGCGCAGATGAACGAGATCTTCCCCGAGGAGATCCGCGACTACCAGCGCGTCATGGATCGGCGAGCGATCAAGGAGATCATCAAGGAGTGCCACCACCGTTTCGGGTGGAAGAGGACATCGGAGGTGCTCGATGACCTGAAGGACCTCGGGTTCAAGTACGCCATGCTCTCTGGGCTGACCATCTCCATCAAGGACTGTCTCATCCCCGCGGAGAAGGAAGCGATCGTCAAGGAATCCTACGCGGTTGTCAAACGCATACAGAAGATGTACCAAGTAGGGCTAGCCACTGAACAGGAGCGGAAGCGCGCCGTGATCCGTGTCTGGCGCCGTACTGTTGATGCGGTCGAGCACGCGACGATGGAGAACCTGCGCAAGCACAAGTACAACGCCGTCTACGGGATCGTGAACTCAGGCGCGCGTGGTGGCCCTGATCAAGTGAAGCAGCTGTGCGGGATGCGTGGACCGATGGCCGGTCCGTCGGGAGAGATCATCGAGCGTCCGGTCGTTTCCAACTTCCGCGAGGGGCTGGACATGATGGAGTACTTCATCTCCACCCACGGCGGTAGGAAGGGGGCCGCCGACACGGCGCTGAAGACGGCCGACTCCGGGTACCTGACACGGCGCTTGGTCGATGCGACGTCGGACATGATCGTGCGCGAGGTCGACTGCGGGACGTCACAGGGGGTGGACATCGATCCGCTCCGCTTCAGTAAGCACGATATCATGGAGCCGATCGAGATGCGCATCTACGGCCGCGTTACGAGCGAAGCGGTCATCGACCCGCGCAACGGCGAGGTCATCGTCGAGGCGGAGCAGTGGATCGATCGAGACCTGGCACACCTTATCGGGCGCTTGGAAGCGATGATCCCGGTCTCCGGCAAGGGCTCGGAACACCTGGTTGGAGCGAAGAGCGTCGACGATGTGCACGACGCGAAGACGGGAAGGGTGATCGTGCAGGCGGATGAGCTGATCACACCGCGCCTCGTCCAAGCGCTGAAGAAAGCGAAGATCAAGGAGATCAATGTGCGACCCCGTGTCGTCATCCGCTCCCCGATGGTCTGTGAGTCGATAAACGGCGTCTGCCAGAAGTGCTACGGCTACGACATGAGCACTCATCGACCGGTGGAGCTGGGGACAGCGATCGGAGTGATCGCCGCGCAGTCCGTGGGTGAGCCGGGAACGCAGCTCACGATGCGCACCTTCCACACGGGCGGTGTCGCGGGAGAGGATATCACCCAAGGGCTCCCCCGTGCAGAAGAGCTGTTTGAGGCACGCAACACCATGAAGAGCGCCATAGCGGGGATATCCCCGCTCGACGGGTACATCGAGTCGATCACCCCGCTTGAGACGGGGAAGGATAGGGTCGAAGTGATCGGTGACCAGCGGATCATTCAGGTCCCGTCGGTGCTGGAGCCGGCCTCGGAGGGTGAGGAGGTGAGCGCCGCGCAGCTGATTAAAGGGGGTAGCCCCTGCCCAGGAGAGGTGTTCATCATCGAGTCCGAAGGGCGCAAGGAGATGCTCGTCATCGACGCTGATGCTGGCGATCGCTCGTACATCCTCCCGCGTGGGGCGAGGCCGTGCGTAAATGATGGGGACGTCGTCTCTGAGGGGGATCCGCTCACGGAGCGGTTCAACATCGAACCGGTATTCGCTGAGGTGACCGGGACGGTCGAGGTCTCGGAGGAGGATGACCGTGTGTTCAGCGTGATTGACGAGGAAGGAGAGAAGGTCGACCACAAGATCGCCTATGGCGCGAGGTTGATGGTCGAACCGGGTTCCACGGTCAAGGCAGGCGATCAGCTGACCTCTCGCTCCAAGCCGATCTTCATCGCATCTGAGTCTGCGGGGACGGTCCTCCTCCTGGAGGATCGTGTCGTCGTCTACAATCCAGAAGGAAGGTCGATCCGCTTCCCGCTGACGGCGAACGTTTCACCCGCGGTTGGGCATGGGGAGAAGGTGCGCGCTCGGGACAAGCTGGTGGAGGTAGAGGTGAGTGGGGTCGACGTGGTGGAGGTGGAGAAAGCAGAGGTCGATGGAGAGATCACTCGCCTTACCGTGCGCGCCAAGAGCGAAGTCGAGATCGATCAGATGGCGACGGTCCGCGCCGGGGACAAGGTCAAGAAGGGGGACCTCCTCACCAAGGGGGTCGTTGCGCCTCACGTGCTCCTCGATCTGGCCGGTGTGAACAGGGCGCGCGAGTACTTCCTGACGGAGATCCACAAGGTGTACAAGGTGCAGGGTGTCGACATCAACGACAAGCACCTGGAAGTGATAATCCGCCAGATTTTAAACAACGTGCGCGTCACAGAGACGGGAGACTCCCGCTTCCACATCAACGACCTCGTCCTGCTGGAGGAGTTCCAGAAGGAGTTGCGCGACCTGGTGGAGTGGAACCAGAACGCCGAGCGCATCCGTTCGTCGGTCATCGGCGAGAAGGTGGCTCAGGACGCCATCCACGACGGCAAGTTGATCGCATCCAGCGGAGAGGTGATCACCCCCGATCTGCTGAGGGCCGCCCGCAACAGCGGCATCGAGTCTCTGACGGTCATGCGGGGCGGGGAGCCGTTCGAGGTCCCGCTGAGCGAGAAGCGCCTTCCGCGTGGTGAACGCGAGCTGCTGCGCATCTCCAAGGCAGCATTACAGACGAAGGGGTGGCTCTCGGCCGCGTCCTTCCAGAGGACGACCAAGGTCCTCTCAGAGGCTGCGCTGCGCGGGGAGGTCGACAACTTGGATGGCCTGAAACCGAGCGTGATCGTTGGGAAGAAGATCCCTTCCGGAACGGGTTTCAAGTACACCAAGAGCGCTGCGGAAGTAGCGAGTGAAGAGGGGCAGGTTGAGGGAACTGCTTGACAGGTTTTGTGAAGAAATCTATAATCCACAACGATTTGGAGAGTGAATATGCCGACAATTAATCAGCTAATCAGACTGGGGCGAAAGCCGAAGACGAAGAAGAGCAAGGCTCCGGCCCTCGGGGCGAGCCCGCTGAAGCGGGGGGTGTGCACTCGTGTCTATACGCGTACGCCGAAGAAACCTAATTCAGCACTACGAAAGGTCGCTCGTGTTCGCTTGAGCAACGGGAAAGAGGTCACCGCTTACATCGGCGGTGAGGGGCACAACCTGCAGGAACACTCGATAGTGATGGTGCGGGGAGGACGTGTCAAGGACCTGCCTGGGGTGCGCTACCACATCGTGCGTGGAAGCCTGGACGCCGAGGGCGTAGAAGGGCGTAAGCAAGGGCGTTCCAAGTACGGAGCCAAGAAGGCAAGCTAGGAGGAAAAATGCAACTACCTGGTCGGGATGTCAAACCGGACATCAAGTACAACAGCCAGCTCCTGGCGAAGTTGATCAATTACGTTATGCAGGACGGGAAGAAATCCGTCGCGGAGAAGGTCGTTTACGACGCATTGGAGCAGATCAGCAGCCGTTCCGATGAAGCACCCCTCGAGGTGTTTAACGCGGCGCTCGCCAACTGCTCGCCACGATTAGAGGTGCGTACCAGGCGTGTAGGTGGAGCAAACTATCAGGTCCCTTACGAGGTGCCGCAGGATAGGCAGATCGCTCTTGCCCTGCGCTGGATCGTGAGTGCGGCGCGTGATAGGAGCGGAAACACCATGGGCGGGCGCCTGGCGGCCGAGATCATGGATGCGGCGCGCAAGGAAGGGAAGGCGTACAACAAGAGGTTGGACGTCCACCGCATGGCCGAAGCCAACCGCGCATTCGCTCATTATCGCTGGTAGCTGATTCGGGGTCCTCTGTTCTTGCATTGATATCGCCCAAGGGAGAGGGTCTCTATGCCCAGTGATGCTATCTTGGATGGTGGTTCAGTACCGATTGAACTCGTGCGCAACATCGGCATCATGGCCCATATCGATGCCGGAAAGACCACGACGACGGAGCGGATCCTCTACTACACCGGTCGAACGCACAAGATGGGCGAGGTCCATGAGGGTGACACCGAAATGGACTGGATGGACCAGGAGCGGGAGCGGGGGATAACCATCACCTCCGCGGCGACGACCTGTTTCTGGCGCGAACACAGGATCGATATCATAGATACACCGGGGCACGTTGACTTCACAGCGGAAGTCGAACGTGCCCTGCGCGTTCTCGACGGGGGAATCGTCATCTTCTCCGGTGTGGAGATGGTTGAATCCCAATCGGAGACGGTCTGGCGACAGGCCGACCGCTATCACATCCCGCGCATTGCCTTCGTGAACAAGCTCGATCGTGTCGAGTCCAGCTACGTGAAGACGCTCGACATGATCGAGGAACGGCTGGGCGTTGTCGCCGTCCCCCTGCAACTCCCATACCGTGATGAGGAGCGGCGCCTGCAGGGGATGATCGATCTCCTCTCGCGCCAGCTCATCGTGTGGGACGAGGAAAGCAAGGGGGATAGCTTCGACTATCGTCCGGTCCCGGAAGGGATCGCAGATGATGTGGAAGCGTACCGGGAACGGATGTTGGAGTGCATCGCCGAGGCGGACGACCTGGTGATGGAGGAGTACCTGACCAGCGGTGATGTCTGCGCCGAATCCTTCCACCCAGCCCTGCGGCGAGCGTGCATCGACAAGGGATATGTCCCTGTCCTCGGTGGATCAGCGTTTCACAATCAAGGGGTGCAGCCGCTTTTGGACGCGGTCGTGCGCTACCTTCCTTCCCCGGTGGATGTCCCCCCGGTACAGGACGTGGAGAGCGGAGAACGCAGGGAGGCGTCGGTCGATGAGCCCTTCTCCGCCCTCGCCTTCAAGGTGATCAACGATCAGTACGCTGGCCGCCTCGTCTTCATCCGCGTCTACTCCGGGCAGGTGAAAGCGGGAGGACACGCCTACAACCGCTCCACGGGAAAGGGGATGCGGGTGACGAAGATCTACCGCATGCACGCTAACCAGCGCACCCCTCTCCCCGCGACAGCGGCTGGGGACATCGTGGCTGTCGTGGGCTCGACTCCGATCTTCACCGGTGACACCCTGTGCGACAAGGAGCACCCGATCCTGTTGGAGAAGATAGAGTTCCCGGAGCCGGTGGTGTTCATCGCCATCGAGCCGCGCACCGAGGCCGAGCAGGGTCTTCTGAGCGAGGCGCTCGACAAGCTGACGCTGGAGGATCCGACCTTCCGGGTGCGCTACGATGAGACGACCAATCAGACGGTCATCTCGGGGATGGGCGAGCTCCACCTTGAGGTGCTGCTGCGCAGGCTGCGCGACGAGATGGGGGTTATCGCCCACGTGGGGGAGCCGCAGGTGGCCTACCACGAGACCCTGAACAGGCCACTACGGGTGGAGGCGACGTTCGATCAGCAGATCGGCGGGCGCGGCCACTACGCCAAGGTGATCATCGAGCTCTCCCCGCTCGAGCGCGGTAATGGCCTGTTGTTCAGCGATAGGGCACAGGATGATGAGATTCCAAAGCAGTTTCGCCAAGCGATCGAGAGCGGTGTGCGGGAGACGTTGACAAACGGCCCCCTTGCCGGTTATCCTTTAGTCGATATTGGAGCTACCTTGATCGGTGGGTCTTATCATCCTGTGGATTCATCTGAGATTGCCTTTCGAGCAGCGGCTTCCGCTGCGATCCATGAGGCTTATAGTGTTGGGGAATTCGATCTCCTTGAGCCGATTATGGAGGGGGAGGTTGTTACTCCTGGTGAATACCTGGGAGAGGTGTTGGAGGATCTGGCGCGTCGACGGGGCGAGATTCGTGAGCTTCAGTCACGGGAAACCGTTCAGATCGTATACGTCGCAGTTCCGCTGGCGGAGACGTTCGGCTATGCGACGCGGTTGCGATCATTGACGCAGGGAAGGGCGATGTACACGCTGCGCGTGTCTCGCTACGAAGTGGTCCCGATGGGAATGAGAGAGAAGATAATCAAGAGTCGAGGTTACTGAAGATGGCAAGAGAGAAGATTAGGATCAAGCTGCGGGGTTACGACTACGAATTGGTCGATAGTTCTGTGAAGAAGATCGTTGATTCGGCCAAAGGGACCCGAGCCAAGATCTCTGGACCAATCCCACTTCCAACGGAGCGACGGGTGTACACGGTCCTGCGGTCCCCTCATGTCAACAAGAAATCGATGGAGCATTTCGAACGGCGGATTCACTCCCGCCTGCTTGACATCAAGGAACCGACCTCGGAGACGATCAATGCCCTGATGGACATCGAGCTTCCCACCGGGATCGATATTGAGATAAAGCTCTAAGAAAAGCGGAGGTTGTGGCGGATGGCTCTGGGAATTCTAGCACGGAAGATAGGTATGACGCAGTTGTTCGTCGACGGGAGCGCTGTCGGCACAACGGTGATCGAGGCGCAGCCGAGCACGGTTGTGCAGGTGAAGACCGTGGAGACCGATGGGTACAACGCTCTCCAACTCGGTTACGATGAGGTCCCCGAGCGGAAGGTGACCAAACCCCTGCGCGGGCACTTCGGCAAGGCTGGCGTCGCTCCGCACCGACATCTGTTCGAGGTGCGCATCGACGACCCCGACCAGTACAAGGTGGGGGACCGTGTCGATGTGGGGATCTTTGAAGAGGGCGACAAGATCGATGTCATCGGTACATCGCGCGGGCTTGGCTTCCAGGGTGTTGTCAAGCGCTGGAACTTCGCGGGTGGGCCGAAGACGCACGGTTCGCACTTCCATCGCCGCCCCGGTTCGGTCGGCA
Organism: Candidatus Bipolaricaulota bacterium; assembly: GCA_021159105.1. Classification (GTDB taxonomy): domain Bacteria; phylum Bipolaricaulota; class Bipolaricaulia; order UBA7950; family UBA9294; genus M55B144. The sequence continues at coordinate 5,400 of JAGGSM010000062.1, read as the reverse complement.
ACTGCGTGAACCCAGGGCGCGTCGTCAAGGGGAAGAAGCTGCCCGGGCAGACGGGGAACAAGCGCGTCACGGCAAAATCGCTGCGGGTGGTTAAGGTCGATGTGGAGAATAACCTCGTCGTGGTGAAGGGCTCGACCCCTGGGGCGAAGGGAACGGTATTGCAGTTGAGGAAGAGCAATGGTTGAAGCGAAACAGTACATAATGGATCGAACTGACGATCCCCAGGCAGTGGAACTGGACGAGCGGCTGTTCGGCGCGCAGGTCAACGCTGATCTGCTCTATCGAACGGTGCGCATGCAACTGACGAACCGTCGCAAAGGGAACAGCTCCACCAAGACGCGGGGAGAGGTCAGCGGCGGTGGGGCTAAACCCTGGCGCCAGAAGGGGACGGGGAGAGCGCGAGCTGGATCTAGGCGCTCTCCGCTGTGGACCGGGGGAGGGACGGTTTTCGGACCGAAGCCCAAGACCTATCACATCAAACTGACCAAGAAAATGCTGCGGGGAGCCCTGATCTCGGCGCTGTCGGATCGAGCTTCCAGCGGGAATATCGCCCTTGTCGATCGGATCGCGTTCGATGAGCCGAAGACGAAACGGGCGCTCGGGCTCCTGGAGCGGCTGGGGGTGGCTTCCTCGGCGCTGGTGGTGGTTGGGAAGGGTGAGTATAATCAGGCGGTCAAGAAGTCCTTCTCCAACCTCCCGAGAGTGAAGTGCTTAGCGAGTGCGGGATTGAACGTGTACGACATCCTGCGCTACGACGCGCTGGTGATGACCACACAGGCGCTTGATGAATTGAAGGAGAGATTGTAGCCATGGCCAAACTTTTGCATTCAGAGGACGTCATCCTGGAGCCGATCCTGACGGAGGACTCGTGGGCGCGCATGGAGGAGAGGAAGTACTCCTTCCGCGTGGCGCTCGGTGCCAACAAGGTTCAGATCAGAAAGGCAGTGGAGGATCTGTTCAAGGTGAAGGTGGAGAAGGTGTGGACGGCGAACATGAATGGTAAGCCGCGGCGCGAGCGATTGAACCAGCTGCACGGGCGTACATCGCGCTGGCACAAGGCGATCGTTCGGTTGGCCCCTGGCGACCGAATTAACGTGATGGGAGGATAGTTAAAGTATGGCACTTAAGAGATTCAATCCGACATCACCCGGGCGGCGTCATGCTGATCTTCCCGACTTCTCGGATCTTTCGCAGGTTGCTCCCGAGAAGAGCCTGTTGTTGCCGGTGCGCAAGAGCGGCGGGCGTAATTCTCAGGGGAGGATCACCTCGCGCTTCCGCGGCGGTGGGCACAAGCGACGGTACAGGATCATCGATTTTGCGCGCAACGACAAGGACGGTATTCCAGCCCGCGTTGCCACGCGCGAATACGATCCGAACAGATCCGCTTGGATCACCCTATTGAACTATGTCGATGGTGAGAAGCGCTACATCATCGCCCCCGTCTCTCTGGAGATTGGGACGATGGTCGAGTCCGGAGACCAGGCCGAGATCAGGGTTGGTAACGCCCTCCCTCTGCGCAGGATCCCTCTGGGAGCGGTGATCCACAATCTGGAGCTTACGCCAGGGCGTGGCGGCAAGGTCGCTCGCTCTGCCGGGACATCGGCGAAGCTGATCGGGAAGGAGGGGAATCGTGCGCACGTGCGCATGCCCTCCGGTGAGGTGCGGATTTTCAATGTGGAGTGCCGTGCCACGATCGGCGAGGTTGGTAATCCCGACCACAAGAACATCAAACACGGGAAGGCGGGCCGGGTGCGTCATCTTGGCCGCAAGCCGCACGTGCGCGGGGTGGCCATGAATCCGGTCGATCACCCGCATGGCGGTGGAGAGGGACGGGCGCGCGTTGGGCGTCCGCAGGTCTCCCCGACAGGGAAACTCGCTAAAGGTGGACGCACGAGGAACAAGCGCAAGAAGTCGAGCGCTCTGATCGTGCGCCGAGCCGGTAAGGGGAGGCGATAAGAGATGCCGAGGTCTACGAAGAAAGGGCCCTACGTGCTCGAAAGCCTGCAGCGCAAGGTCGAGCGAGCAAGGCGTGGGGAGATAACTGAGATCAAGACGTGGTCTCGAGCCTCGATGGTCACCCCAGATATGGTTGGGCTGACGATCAAGGTTCATAACGGGAAGGTACATGTTCCAGTGTACGTGGTTGAGAACATGGTTGGCCACAAGCTGGGGGAATTTGCCCCGACGCGAACGTTCCGCTCGCACGGTGGTATGAAGAAGAAGCGGGCGCCGGGCCTGACGTAGGGGAGATATGATGGAAGCAAGGGCTGTAACAAGAGGATTGCGCATGTCTCCGCGTAAGGCGCGCTTGGTAGCGGATATCATCCGTGGGAAGAACGTCAATGATGCGCTGCGGATTATCATGCTATCGAACAAGAAATCGGCGCGGCTGATTCGCAAGACGCTCGAATCGGCGATAGCTAACGCTGAGAACAACTATAACGTTGATGTTGATGATCTGTTTGTGGTGCGTGCCACAATAGACATGGGGCCATCGCTGCGCCGGCTGCGGCCGCGAGCGATGGGACGGGCCGATATCGTGCGCCGGCCGACGAGTCATGTGACGATCGTCGTGGGCGACAAGAGGGGTGAATGATGGGACAGAAAGTCCACCCAGTAGGGTTCAGAATGGGAGTTACCCGCAAGTGGATCTCCAACTGGTACAACCCCAAGATGGCGCCCGAATACATCACCGAGGACTACAAGATTCGGCAACTCATCACCGATCGGTATCGCCGCGCGGCGGTCTCTGAGGTGAACATCGAGCGTTCGAAGGCTGATCGTGTGTCGATCATCATTCGCTCGGCGCGGCCGGGGATCGTCATCGGCCGTGGCGGTAGCGAAATTCAGGTCCTACAGAGGGAATTGGAGAAACTCACCGGTAGGACGGTCAAGGTTGCTATTCAAGAGATTGAGCGCCCCGACCTAGAAGCTCCGCTCGTTGCTCAGGACGTGGCAATGCAGATCGAAGGGCGGATCGCTCCTGCCCGGGCGATGAAGGAAGTCATTCGTCGGGTGATGGGAGCGGGCGCGGAAGGGGTAAAGATAAAGGTCAGTGGGCGCCTCGGTGGAGCGGAGATCGCGCGTTCCATCAGCATGATGGAGGGGCGTGTCCCGCTGCAGACGATCCGCGCGGACATCGACTACGGTTTCACCGAAGCGCGAACCAAGTATGGAAACATCGGTGTCAAGGCATGGGTCTTCCGCGGGGAGCACGCTTACGCTACGGCGCCACGGGAGAAGGTGAGCTAAGATGGCACTTCTGTTTCCGAAGAGGACGAAGTACAGGAAATTTCATTGTGGTCGGACGAAGGGTAAGGCAACGCGTGGATACGAGATTGCCTTCGGCGAGTACGCGATTCAAGCGCTCGCCCCGGCGTGGATAACGGCGCAGCAGATCGAGGCGTGCCGTACGACGATTGCCCGTCAGACCCATCGTGACTCCAAGGTGTGGATCCGCATCTTCCCGGACAAGGCGAGGACGAAGCATCCTGCTGAAGCGCGAATGGGGAAGGGGAAGGGCGCGGTCGATCACTGGGTCGCCGTCGTCAGGCCGGGGAGAATCCTGTTTGAGATTGCCGGTATTGGCGAGGCCGAGGCGAAGCGGGTGCATGAGCTGGTGAGCCACAAGCTACCCATCCCGACGCGACTGAAGCGACGCAATGTCCTGGGAGGCGAGAGATGAAGGCCATGGATCTGCGAGAGCTTTCCAGAGATGAATTGGAACAGAAGGTGCAGGAATTCAAGCGCAAGCTGTTCAACCTGCGCTTTCAGAAGGTTGGCGGGGAGCTGGACAACACCGCTGAACTGGCGAAAACCCGCCAGGATATCGCCCGTGCGATGACCATCGTGCGGGAGAAGGCGCGGGGGGAAGAAAGATGAAAAAGACGAAGATTGGTCGCGTTGTGAGCGACCGCATGGAGAAGACGATAGTCGTGCAGGTCGAAGAGAAGAAGTTTCTCCGGCGGTATCGCAAGCACATCCGGCGACACTTTAAGTTCTACGCCCATGATCCGCTGCAGGTGGCGAGCGTGGGTGATAAGGTCAAGATAGAAGAGGCTCGTCCGCTCAGTCGACTGAAGCGCTGGCGATTGGTTGAGATAATCGAGAAAGCGGAGGCCTAGTCGTGATTCAGATGCAGACCGTGTTGCGGGTGGCCGACAATTCCGGGGCGAAACTTGTTCGCTGTATCAACGTGCTCGGTCCTTCGAACCGCCGTTGGGGAGAGATCGGGGACATCGTCGTCGGTTCGGTGCGGAAGCGCCTCCCCACCAGTGATATAGAGAAGGGGCAGATCGTGAAAGGGGTCATTGTGCGCACGCGTAGCGCGTATCGGAGAAAGGATGGTACCTTCATCCGGTTCGACGATAACGCCATCGTGCTCATCAACCCCCAGGGAGAGCCGGTCGGGACGCGTGTCTTCGGACCAGTGGCTCGCGAGCTGCGGGATAAGAAGATGATGCGGATTATTTCCCTCGCACCTGAGGTCCTGTAGACAAGGAGTGGATGATGAGGAAGATTCGAAAAGGGGATCGGGTGAAGGTTATCTCTGGCAACGACCGGGGAAAGTACGGGAAGGTGATGGTCGTCTACCCTGAGCGGGAGCGAATCATCGTGGAGAACGTGCACATGATCACCAAACACCAGCGGGCGACGCAGAACCTGCGTGAGCCTGGGATCATCAAGCGTGAGGGGACGATTCACATCTCCAACGTGCTTGTGGTCTGTCCTGAGTGCGGCGCGCCTACTCGTGTCGGATTCACTGATGTTGATGGTGAGAAGATGCGCCAGTGTAAGCAATGTGGGGAGACGTTTAGGTAGAGATGCTACACGAGAAGTTTGAGAAAGAAGTGGCCCCGCGGCTGATGAAGGAACTGGGTCTGAAAAACGTGATGGAGATCCCCCGCATCGTGAAAGTGGCGATTAACATGGGGGTATCCGACAAGGACAACCCGAAGGTGATGGAAGGAGCGGTGGCAAACCTCTCCAAGATCACCGGCCAACACCCGGTGGTGACCAAGGCGAAGAAGTCGATCTCCGATTTCCACCTCACCGAGGGGGACCCGATCGGGTGCAAGGTGACACTGCGCCGGGACAAGGCCTACGAGTTCCTGTACAAGCTGTTCAACATCGTCTTTCCAGGGATCCGCGACTTTCGCGGCCTGTCCTCCGCGTCGTTCGACGGCCGGGGGAACTACACCCTGGGGCTGAAGGAACAGCTGATCTTCCCGGAGATCTCCTACAAAGAGATGGTCTCCACACAGGGAATGGATGTCACGATAGTCACCACAGCGCGGAACGATAAGGAAGGGTACGCCCTGTTGAAGGGGCTTGGGTTCCCGTTCAAGGACTAGGGGGATTATGGCAAAGAAGGCACTAATACTGAAGAGCAAGAAGGAG